>JANLSI010000764.1:0-16558 GCA_031362345.1 Pseudomonadota bacterium | reverse complement strand
CGGCGCGCGCCGCATCGGCCCGTGCGGCGTCTTCGATCTCGACTTGCAGTAGTAACTCGTCCATCGCGCCGTCACGGGTAATGACAATGCGATGCTCGCCGCCGTAATCAGCGACGACGTTCAGCACCGCGTCGATTTCGCTCAGGTAGATGTTTTCGCCACGGATAGTGAACATGTCGTCAATGCGCCCGAAGATGCCGTTCGGCAAACGCGGATAGGTGCGGCCGCAGGCATTGGGCCCGTTTTCCCACACCGCCAGATCGCCCGACACCAGGCGGATCATCGGTTGCGAAGTGCGTTCGAGATGGGTGTAAACCGGTGTGCCGCGACGGCCATAGGGCACGCGCCGATAGGTCGAAGGATCGCAGACCTCGGTATAGACCAGGTCCTGCCACAACAGCATGCCGGGTGAAGTCTCAGCACTGCCGGCGACGTGCATCCACGGCGTCATCTCGGCCATCGATCCGGAGTCGAACACTTGTGCGTCGAAGGCCGCGCGCAATTTCTCCACCACCGCCGGAATCGAAGCGCCCGGTTCGCCCGAGAACACCAGCGCACGCAGACCGAACTTGCGCGCATCGAGGCCTTCCTCGCGCGCTACTTCGGCGAGATGCAGGGCATAGGTCGGTGTGCCGTAGAACACCGTCGGGCGAATCTGATCGAGCCAGCTCACCGCGCGCGCGCTCATACCACTGGCGCCGGCGCCAAACGGGAAGACCGTTGCGCCGAGTCGCTCGGCACCCGCCAGCGCGCCCCAACTGCCCAAGTAGAGACTGAAGATGGCGGCCACGCACACGGTGTCGGTGGGGCGCAGTCCCATGCCCCACATCACCCGTGCGTGAGCGTTGGCAATCGCGCGCCAGTCACTGCGGCCGATAGCGAACGCGGTCGGGCGACCGGTGGTGCCCGAGGTGCCGTGCACGCGGAATATTTCGTCACGGGCAATGCACAGGTGTTCGCCGAAGGGCGCCACGCGCGCCTGGGATTCCCGCAGGTGTTGCTTAGTGACGACCGGCACGCGATCTTCGAAATCCTCTAAGGACTTCAACTGGCCAGGGTGAAAACCGGCGGCATCCCAATGGCGGCGATAAAAGGTCGAACTGGCGTAGGCGTAGCGACACACTTCCTGCAAGCGTTGGAGGATGGCGCGATCGCGATCACTAGGCGCCATAGTTTCGCGGTGCGGGAACCAGTAACGACTGTCGGCTGGCGGCACATACGTATCGTCGTAGCGCGGCGGAAATTCCCAGCATTCCATGGTCATCGGTGAGCTCCTTCGATCCCCACACAAAAGCGCGTCGCTAGCATCTGTAGCGCAGATTCTTCCCATCGTACATCGGCGTCAACGACGCGCGCGCGGTGTAGACACGGTTAGCCTGTTCGATACGGTAGGTGCCGGCTGCCACGTAGGCGGGGGTGACGCCGTCTTCGCACTGTAGATAACCCAGCGCAACGCTGGCGCCCAACGTATGGCCATAACCGGCCGAGGTGGTCTGGCCGACGCGCACGCCATCGCGCAGGATGGGTTCGTTATGCACCAGCACTGGCTCAGGATCGTCGAGCAGGAACTGCACGAGACGACGCTTGAGCGGCCCGGCATCACGCTGCGCGAGCAGGGCATCGCGACCGATGAAGCCACCGGCCTTGTGCCACGCGCAGGTGAAACCGAGACCGGCGTCCAGCAGGCTGTCGATCGGCCCCATGTCATGGGCCCATTCGCGATAGGCCTTTTCTACCCGCAGCGTATTCAAAGTGTGATACCCGCAGTGGGCAAGGCCGAAGTCAGCGCCGGCCGCCAGCAACTGGTCATAGACTGGCAAGGCCATCTCGGTCGAGATATAGAGCTCGTAGCCGAGTTCGCCGCTATAGGACAGGCGCATGCACAGTGCCGACTGCAAACCAATTTCGATGTTCTGCCAGGTCGCATAGGGGAAGGTTTCGTTGTCGAACTTGGCGCTCGATACCGCTGTCATCAGGGCGCGCGAATTCGGCCCCTGCACATTCAACATCGCCCATGCGCTGCTCATGTCAGTCACCACGCAGAAGGCGTCCGCGGGCGTGTGGTCGTGCAACCAGGCCAGGATATGCGTGCAGGTAAAGGCCGGTGTCAGAATCAGATACTTGTCTTGCGCGAGGCGCGAGATGGTGATGTCGGCTTCGACGCCGCCGCGTTTGTTCACGAAATTCGTATACACCACGCGCCCGACCGGCACCGACATGTCGGCGGTCGCGATGTGGTTCAACACGCGTTCGGCATCGCGCCCTTGCACGAGAAGCTTGCCGAACGACGATTGCTCGAACACACCCACCGCTTCGCGCACCGCGTGATGTTCGGCGGCATTGTTTTCGAACCAGTTCTGGCGGCCAAAGCTGTAGTCATAGACCGGCGCCTGACCGGCGCGCGCATACCAGTTCGGCCGTTCCCAGCCGGCCGATTCACCGAAGCAGGCGCCCGCTGCTTTCACGCGATCGTGCAGCACCGATTGTTTGACGTTCCGCGCGGTTTCCCACTGCCGGTTAGGCCAATGCATCTGATAGCCGATACCCAGCGATTCAACCGTGCGTGCGACGACGAAGGCTTTGTTGTTGTGGCTGGGTTGGATGCGACGTACATCGACATCCCAGATATCCATCGGCTGGATGCCATCATTGATCCACTGCGCCATGACATGGCCGGCGCCACCGCCGGACAGAATGCCGAGCGAATTAAAACCACAAGCGACGAACAGTTTCTCGATGAAGGGCGCGCGGCCCATCAGGTAATTGTGATCAGGCGTGAAAGACTCTGGCCCGCAGAAGAACTGGCGGATACCGGTTTCGAACAGGATCGGCAAACGCTGCATGGCGCGCTCGATATAGGGCTCCATGCGTTGCCAGTCGGGCTGGATTTCGTCGAAGCAGAAATCCTTGGAAATACCGTCCACGCCCCAGGGCGCGGCGACCGGCTCAAAGAAGCCGAGCAGGATCTTGCCGGCTTCCTCGCGCGCATAGGCGGCGCGGCCGGGGTCGCGCAGGATAGGCAGCTTGTTGTGCAGGCCGGCGATCGGCTCGGAGATCAGGTAGTAATGCTCAGCCGCCTGCAGGGGCAGGGCTATACCGGTCATGAGGCCGAGATCGCGGCCCCACATGCCGGGGCACAAGACCACCACCTCGGCGCGAATCTCGCCCTGCTCGGTCTGCACGCCGAGCGCACGCCCATGGGCGGTGATGAGGCCAGTCATCGCGCAGTGTTCAATGATTTTCACACCCAGCTGACGCGCGCCCTTGGCCAGCGCCTGGGCGACATCGGCCGGATTGACGCGGCCGTCGTTGGGGAAATGAAAGCCGGCGACGAGGTCGTCGACATAGGCGAGCGGAAACAGATCCCGCACCTGGGCCGGCGAGATTTCGTGGTTCTCGACACCGAAGGTGCGTGCCATGGCGCAGCCGCGGCGCATTTCCTCGGCCTTGTCCTCACTCATTGCGAGCTGCACCGAGCCACAGCGCACGAAGCCGGTGGCCTGACCAGTCTCAGCTTCGAGATCCTGATAGAGCTTGAGCGAATAGCTCGCGAGCTTAGTCTGGGCCTCGGTGTCACGTAGGGTGGTGACGAGGCCGGCGGCATGCCAGGTGGTGCCGCAGCTTAACCGTTTGCGCTCCAGTACTACCACGTCTCGCCAGCCCAGGCGGGCGAGGTGATAGGCGGTGGAGCAGCCTATGACGCCGCCGCCGACGACAACGGCGCGGGCATGGGTGGGCAATGGCGAACTCATGGGATCTACCTGTGATGTTGATTCGATGGTGCGGCCGTCGGCCAGCCGTCTCGCGCGTGCCGCGCGGTACTGCGTTGATACTATAATCGACGGCCGTCCCCTTAAAGATTCCCTGCCGCCCCACGCGATGTCGACCTATTCCTGGATCATGCTGGCGAGTCTCGGCGGCAGTGTGCTGAGCGCCGGGGCGGCGGGCACTTATCTGCTGCTGCCCGCCAAGGTTCGCGATCACACCCTGACTTATCTGATCAGCTTCGCGATTGGTATGTTGCTCGGTGCCGGCTTCCTGCATCTGCTACCCGAGGCCCTGGCGCAACGTAGCGACAATATTCAGGGGCTGATGGCCACCGCCCTGCTCGCCATCATGGTGTTCTTCCTGCTTGAGAAGGCCCTGGTGTGGCGCCACCATCATCACAAAGAACACGGCGCCGCCGAGGCCTGTCATGAGGCGCCGGCCGGCGCGCTGATCCTGGTCGGTGACGCCTTCCACAATTTTCTCGATGGTGTCTTGATCGCCGCTTCTTTCGCTGCGGACTTCCATCTCGGCGTGGTCACCTCGCTGGCCATCATCGCCCACGAAATTCCTCAGGAGCTGGGTGATTTCGCCATCCTTCTGCACAGTGGCTATACGCCCAAGCGCGCCTTCATCTTCAATATGCTGAGCTCGCTCACCATGATCGCGGGCGCTACCTTGGCGTGGTTCTCGATGGACCTGGTGGCCGGCATGATTCCCTATTTCCTGGCCTTCACCGCCGCCAGTTTCATCTATATCGCGGTCTCAGATCTGATGCCGACTTTGAACAACAAGATTGGTCTGCGTGACACCGTCATCCAGGTCGCTCTCATCGCTCTCGGTCTGGCGCTGAACTTTCTTGTGCACGATTGATCATGACGCGGACTACGCGTTAGCATCGGGTCGCTGATCAAATCCAGGCTGGCCGCCGCTGTTATGTTGCGCTTTCGACCCACGCTCTTGAACGCACGTCGCCACGGGGCAACGATCGTGGCGTTGTTGTTGGCGGCCCAGCTCGCGCTGTTCGCCCATGCCATTGGCCACGATTACGCGCGCGATGCTGATCAGAGCCACGTGGTGTGCGGCCTGTGTATCGCCGCCCAACATCTCGATCATGGCCTGGCCAGCGCGGCCATCGAGCTACCCAGCGCGACGCTGGCGCCACCGGCGCAGCCGCGCGTCACGCTGGCCTACTACAGCCCTGTCTGGGCTTTTTTCCAGGCGCGCGCGCCACCTCTTCACCTCCCGTCCTAGTCCGTCCATCCGCACGCGTCGCGCTTTGCTCGCGGCGCGCTGTGGCGGTATTTGATGTGCCGAGCCGCGACCACTGCGCGCGTCGGCCGCTGGGAGTTGATCATGAATATTCTTTTCCCGCGCCTGCTTGGCGCGACCTTGTTGATGGCGCAAAGCGCTGGCCTGCAGGCGGCTGATGCCGGCGATGACACACTTGAGACACTGACGGTGACCGCCGTGCCGACCCACGGCGGTGAATCCCATCTCGCCCAGCCAGCCATCGTGCTGGCCGACGAAGACTTGCGGCGTAAACAAGTCGCGACCCTAGGCGAAACCTTGAACCGCGAACTTGGCGTCAGTTCGACTTCGTTCGGCGCGGGTGCTAGTCGACCGCTGATCCGCGGCCTGGGTGGCGAGCGGGTGCGCATTCTGCAAAACGGCATCGGTGCGATGGACGCTTCGGCCCTGAGTGACGATCACGCGGTCAGCGTCGACCCTTTAGTCGCCGATCAGATCGAAGTGCTGAAAGGTCCAGCCACCTTGCTCTATGGTAGTGGTGCCATCGGCGGCATTGTCAACGTTGTCACCCAGCGCATTCCGAGCCGACTGGTGCAAGGCCCGCGCGGCAAACTGGACTTCAGCTATGACGAGGCCAGCAATGCCTTCGGTGGCGGTGCGACGGTGGATGCCTCCCAGGGGCCGCTGGCTGCGCATGTCGACGGTTTGAAACGCAGTAGTTCGAACTACGACATTCCTGGTTTCGCTGATCTCAATCCCGCCTTCGGCGCGCGGCCTGGCCAGTTATCCAACAGCGATACCGAGAACAACAATGTCACCGGTGGTCTGTCCTATATCGGCGCGCGCGGTTATGCGGGCTTCGCCATCAACCACTACGATTCGGCCTACGGCATCCCCGGCGACGAGTCGCGCCGCATCGCGCTCGAGCAAGACCGTTATGACGTCGCCGCTGAACTCAATGCACCGCTGCCGGGTTTCAGTCGGGTGCGAGTGCGCATGGGCCACAATGACTACCTCCATCAGGAGCTGCAGCCCGACGGCGCGGTCGGCACGACTTTTCTGAACGATGAGTACGAAGGGCGTATCGAGCTCAGTCACGAACCGCTGGCCGGCCTGGAAGGTGTGCTGGGCGTGCAGGTTCAACATCGCGACTTCTCTGCGGTCGGCGCCGAGCAGCTCACACCGCCCGTGCAAGGGCGCGCCATCGGTGTGTTCCTGCTCGAAGAGCGTGACCTCGGTGAATTGCATCTCGAATTCGGCGCGCGCTACGAGAATGCGCAGAACGCGCCGCAAACGGCCGCCAATCCGCGCACCGAGTTTGACGTCTACAGCGTGTCGACCGGCGCGGTTTGGCATTTCCTGCCGGGCTATGGCAGCGGCCTGTCTTTTACGCGTGGCCAGCGTGCGCCGGGCTTTGAGGAGCTTTATAACAACGGTCCCCACGACGCCAGCCATAGCTTCGAGCGCGGCGACGCGAATCTGCGCGAGGAAACTGCCAACTCCCTGGACTGGTCGCTGCACAAAGAAAGCGGTCGACTGCAGTGGGCGGTCAACCTGTTCGCCAATTACATGCAAGATTTCATCTACACCCGGGGCGCTGATCGCGACGCCGATGGGCAGGCCGATCATCTCGATGCAGCAGGCCTGCCAGTCGCGCCCGGCAGCGGCTTTCTGCTGTTGGAATACGCCCAGGCCGATGCGGTGTTCTACGGGGCGGAATTCGAAATCGGTTATAGCTTATGGCGGGACTCAGCTTGGGGCGAACTCGATGTGCGCTTGTTCAGCGATTACGTGCGTGGCCGTCTGACCGATGGCGACAATCTGCCACGCATGACACCGCTGCGTTTTGGCGGCGGACTCGATTACCGCTGGCAAGCGTGGAGCGCGGATTTCAACGTTCGGCGCAGCGCCGCGCAAGGCGCCAATGCGCCGCTTGAAACCGGCACCCATGGCTACACGCTGGTTGATGTTGGCGTGAGCTATGTGATCAAGGCCCAGCAGGTCGAATACATCGTCTCGGCCCGGGGTAACAACCTGCTCGATGAGGAAGTGCGTTATCACACGTCCTTGCTGAAAGAAGTCGCACCGCAGCCGGGACGCAGTGCGATGTTGAGCCTGCGGGTGAATTTTGAGTAGGGCGGGGTGTTCTTACCCCCTCGCCCCGGAACGGGGGAGAGGGATGGGGTGAGGGGGCGGCAGTCCTAAGGCGTCACCGCATCCATCGCCCATAAATGCTGAGCGGCGTAGGCGCGCCACGGCCGCCATGCTTCGGCGCGCGCGAGCAGTTCGGTAGCGCTGGGGCGCAGACCCTGGGCGTCAGTCAATGCACGCAACAGGCCGATGTCGCTGGCCGGAAAGGCATCGGGTTCGCGCAGCACGCGCATCGCGATGTAGTGCGCAGTCCACGGCCCGAGGCCGGGTAAGGCGAGTAGTTGCGCGATGGATGCTTCTAGTGAAGCGCCACGTTCAAGCACAGGTTCGTCGTCGGCCACGTGCGCCGCGAGGGCGGCCACGGCCGCGCCGCGCCGGCGTGGCATACCGAGACTCGCGACGTCGGCAGCGGCCAGCATGGCGGGTGTTGGAAACACGAAGCGCAGCGCTTCGTCGTCAGCGGCGGCGAGTCGCGTGCCCCAGCGCGCCACGAGTCGTCCGCCCAGATCGCGCGCCGCCCGCACACTGATCTGTTGACCGAGGATGGCGCGTACCGCTTGTTCAAAGCCATCGACGCTGCCGGCCACGCGCAGACCCGGCCGCCGTGCGAGCAGCGATTTCAGCATGCCGTCGCGCCTGAGGTGGGCTGCGATCGGCGCCGGATCGGCATCGAGATCGAAGGCGCGCCGCACGCGCGGAATCAAGGCCGCAAGGGCATCGTCGTCGTGGGGCGTAAGGATCAGTTCCAGCGCAGCGTCGGTGCTCGGCGTTACGCACAGGCGGCCGACATAATCACCGCAGCGCACGGTGCGCCGATAACATTGGCCGTTGACTTGCTCGACACCCGGTAGCGCGCGGGCGTGATGAAAGACCAGAAAAAAATCCCAGTCGAACGGCGGCGTGTAACTCAGTCGCGCCGACGGCGGCGTGCCACGCGGCTGTGCGCGTGACATAGCCTAGCGAGTCAAATGTTCGAAGGCATGGCCCACGCGCAGCACCACGTCGTCGTCGCCATGGCGGCCGGTGAACATGATGCCGACCGGTAGACCTTGCGACATGCCGGCCGGTACGCTCATGGAGGGATGACCGGTGGCGTCGAAGGGACAGGTATTGCCGGTCATGTCGAGCGCGCTACCCATCATGACCTCCAGGCCGGCATCGGGCGGCGGAATGCGATGGGCCTTCATCGGTGTGGTCGGCATGACCAGGATGTCGCAGCGGTTGAGTGCGTCGTCATAGGCGGCGCGCAACACCGGCACGAGGTTATGCGCCTTGGCCGAATAGTAATGACCGTAGCGGCGGCGCATGGCGAGCCCGAACAACAGCACGGTCTTGACCGTGACGGGATAGTCATTGGCCCGTTCGCGCCGTGTCCGCCCATAGAACTCGATAGCGCCGAGCGGAAAGTGACCGCGCACGTTCGGACCGCTCGCGCCTTGATCGGTGAAGGTCGAGAGCGTGTTGTCCATGATGCTGCTGAACATGATGGCCGGTCCCTGGACATGCATGGGAATCGAAACGTCCTCGACCAGCGCGCCGGCCTCGCGCAGGCGCAGCGCCTGTGTGCGCACCATCGCGTCGACGTCGGCTTGCGCACCGGGTGTGCCAAATCCTTCGCGCACGATGCCGACACGCAGGCCTTTCACGCCCTGCGCCAGCGCGCTGACATAGGGTTTGGCTTGCAGCCCGGCGTACTGGCGTGGATCGCGGCCGTCGTCATAACCGGCCAACACTTCCAGCAACAGCGCGCAATCGGCGCTGCTCATTGCCATCGGGCCAAGATGGTCGACCGATTGTTCGATGGGCGCGGCGCCGGTATAAGGCACCAGGCCATAGGTGGGTTTGATGCCGCAGAGACCGGAGAAAGACGCCGGCATACGCACCGAACCGCCCTGGTCACTGCCAATGGCCAGATCCGCTTCGCCGGTGAGCAGCAAGGCCGCGCAACCGCTCGACGAGCCGCCGGTCATGTAATCGGGATTGCGTGGATTGCGTACTGGCCCCGTCGCGGAAGTATGGCTACCGCCGGAGAAACAGAAGTTCTCGCAGGTTGCTTTGCCCACCACTTCCGCGCCGGCGTCGAGCACGCGCGTAACGACCGTGGCGTCCTCGTCCGGCACGAAACCTTCCATCACTTTCGAGCCGTTCATCATCGGCAGTCCAGCGACGCCGATGTTGTCCTTGATGACCACGCGTTTGCCCGCCAGCTTGCCAGTGCGCGCGCCCTTGATCGAACACTGCCAGTACCAGGCGTTATAGGGATTATCCGCAGCACTTGGACGATGGCCCGCACCGCGCGGATATTTGACTGGCAGGCGCGGTGCCTCCATGGTGGCGATCAGATTGAAGTCTGCGGTCAGTCCGCCCATGAAGGCGGCATACATGTCGAGTTCGGCATCGGACAGCGACAGGGCGAGGGTTTCGGCGCAGGCGCGCAACTCGGTGCGTGTAACGGCAGGAACGACGGGTGATGCCGACATGTTTGCTTTCCTAGGGTGCGGTGTGCCTGGGCGCAGACTTTAGTGCAGATCCGGCGCGCGCCAGAATTCGCGGCGGTCGACCGACGGAATGCGGACTTCGAAGCTGCGGCCTGCGCGCAGCAAGGTCAGGGGAATTTCGCAGCCCGCCGTGCCCTGCGCCCACACCGAGCGGAACAAGCCCGCGAGTCCGCTGACCGCATGTCCGCCGACTTCGAGGATCACATCGCCGCGGCGCAAGGCCGTCTGCGACGCCGGCGCATCATCGTAGACACCGGCGACCAGCAACTGCGCGTCGATTTCAGAGCCGAACATGCCCAGCCACGGACGCGCCGGTTTCAAGGTGCGGCCATAGCTCAGCAGTTCCGCCATGATCGGTTCCAGCAGATCGACCGGCACACTCATATTGCCGTCCTGGCCGGTCATCTGCGGCAGCACTTGGTCGATGTACAGCGAGCCGATGCCGCACAGACTGCCATCGGCGCCGATCAGGGCTGCACCGCCCCAGTTGGGATGGGGTGGGGTGGTGTAGATCGCTTCGTCGAGTACATATTCCCAGTAGCCGGCGAATTCGCGCTTGGCGGCCACACGCGCTTTCAAAGCGTGAGTGCGGCCACCACAGCCGGCCAGCACCACGTCCTGTTGGATGCGCAAGTCGTTGGCGCTGCCGAGCTTGAGCGCCGGCAGGTCGAGAGCGCCGAGCGCCTGCACGAGTCCGAAACCGCTTTCGTAGTCGTAGCCCACCACGTCGCCACGGACCGCGCGGCCATTATTACCGACCAGCCACACTTCGTTGGCCTCGGTTATCAGGTAGCCGATGGTCAGCACCAGGCCGCGCTCGCTGATCAGCACGCCATGGCCGGCGCGCTCGGTACCGAGCATGCCGGCGGTGAAAGCGTCCGCCGGGATGCGCGTGCGCAGCGACACCACCGCGGCTAGCGTCCGATCGAGATCGTAGGCGACGTCGTCGGGCTGGGGGCGCATGGCGGGCGGAATACTGGGATCGGTCTGTTCGCTCATGGGCACGTCCGGGTCGTAATGTCCGTCGTTATACTCCAATTCGCCGCCGCGCAGAAATCGCCGGCGATGAGCAATCCGCCATCACGCAGGAGGGCACGATGGTCACAGGTCAGCAGGATGCGAGCACGCGGCTCGCACAACTCATTGCACACAGCAAGCGCATCGTTGCTTTTACCGGCGCGGGCATCAGTACCGAGTCGGGCATTCCTGATTTCCGTAGTCCCGGCGGCATCTGGTCGCGCATGCAGCCCATCGATTTTCGCGATTTCATGAACTCGGTCGAAATGCGTCGCGAGTCTTGGCGACGTAAGGCAGTCATCGATCAAGATTTTCAGCAAGCCGCGCCGAATCGCGGACACCGGGCGCTGGCGGCCTTGGTCGAGCGCGGCGTGATGAGTGCGATCATCACGCAGAACATCGACGGCCTGCATCAGGCCGCCGGCGTGCCCGCCGAGCAGGTCGTGGAATTACATGGCAATGGTACTTACGCGACTTGCTTGAACTGCGGGTTGCGTTACGAGCTCGCGCCGATCATGACGGCTTTCGCGCGCGACGAGTCGCTGCCTGAATGTGACCAATGTGGCGGCATCATCAAGTCCGCCACGGTCTCCTTCGGGCAGGCCATGCCGCCGGCGGCGATGGAACGCGCCCAGGCCGAGACGGTTGCCTGTGATTTGTTCATCGTGCTCGGTTCGTCGCTGGTGGTGTATCCCGCTGCCGGTTTCCCGGCGCTCGCCAAGCGACACGGTGCGCGGCTGGTAATCGTCAATCGTGAGCCGACCGCCCAGGACGACAGTGCCGACTTGGTGGTGCATGAGGAGATCGGCGCGACCTTGGGGCGTGCCGTGGGCGTGACGTAGAACGCGCCGATGAGCGGCGCCGGAGCGCGCAGCACGGAAGTGTCTGCCCCATCACCCCGGATGGACCGGCCACGATTCCGTGGTCGGCCACGGCATTCATGCCGACAGCGGCCGCCCACCTAGCGGCTCGATCGGCAGCGCAGGAAACCTCACGCTTCGGCGCGCGTCGCCGCATGCGCTGGTTCGAACACAAAGCCCGGATACCCCTGCACGGCTATCTCCCCGAGCTTGGCGAAATACTGCGGCCCGGCAACGTGCACCGCGAACTGCCGGTGCTTGCCTGCGATGTTCGCGCCCGTGTACCAGGACTCGGTCTGCTCGAAAAGGGTCTGGTGCGCGTGCGCCGCGACTTCCTCGCCCCAGGCCACGTCGACGCCGGTGGCCGGTTCCACCGTGCCCTTGCCCTGTGCGCGCATGTGCAGGATGCAGTCGCGGATCCATTCGTTCTCCATCTCGGCGCCTAGTGGCATGTTGAACAGCACGCCCGGGGATTCGGGCCCATGGACCATGAAGAGGTTAGGAAAGCCCGGGATCGTGATGCCAAGGTAGGAGTTGAAGCGGGCCTTCCAGCGCTCGTTCAAGGTAACTCCAGTGCGGCCACGCGGATTGAGTCGCTGCAGCGTGCCCGTGATGGCATCGAAGCCGGTAGCTAGCACCAGCATGTCCAGCGGGTGGTCACCGGACTGAGTGCGCACGCCGCCGGCATGGAACTCGACGATCGGATCCTCGCGCAGGTCCACTAGCGTTACGTTGTCGCGGTTGAAAGTGGCGTAGTAACCCTCGTCCAGGATCTGCCGCTTGGTCCCCACCAGGTAGTTCGGCAGCAGCTTCCGCGCAGTGTCGGAATTTTTTACGATGCCGCGGATCTTCTCGCGCACGAACTCGCTCAAGGTGTCGTTAGCCGCCTTGTCGGTGAACAAATCGCAGTAAGTGTCGATCACAATATTGAAACCGCCCTCGGCCCAGAAACGCTCGTAGACCTCACGGTGCTGCTCCGGCGTGTGCTCCATGGCCCGGACGGTGGACGCGATGAAGGGCGATCCGAACGGCGTGACGCGCATGCGTCGCTTGATCTCAGGCCAGGTCGTGCGGGCGTTGGCGATGAATGCAGGATCGACCGGCCGATTGCCGGCCGGAACAGTGTATTGCGGCGTCCGTTGCAGCACGGTGAGGTGCTTGCACTCGCGCGCGATGATCGGGATGGACTGCACGCCCGACGAGCCTGTCCCCAGCACTGCAACCCGCTTGCCAGTGAAGTCGACATTCCTGTCCTGTGGCCAGCGCCCAGTGTGATAGCACTCCCCAGCAAACGCCTTGATGCCAGGAATGTCCGGTGAGTTCGCTGCGGACAAAGCGCCACTCGCACAAATCAGGAACTGCGCTTTCACCTGCGTTCCCTGACTGGTATCCACGCGCCAGTGCTGGCTGGCCTCGTCGTAGCTTGCGCCAGTGATCCGCGTGCCGAGTTCAATGTCGCGCCGCAGGTCCATGCGATCGGCCACGAAGTTGAGGTACTTCAGCACAGTGGCTTGGTCCGGCTGCCGCTCGGGCCAGTCGAATTCATTCATGAGGTCGTCGCTGAACGTGTAACAGTAATAGGGGGCAACCGGGAAATCGACGCGCGCGCCGGGATAGCGGTTCCAGTTCCAGGTGCCGCCCACAGTGTGCCCTTCGTCGTACACGCGGACTTTCAGTCCTTGCTTCCGCAGGGTGTACAGGGCGTGCATGCCGCTAAAACCCGCGCCGATGACGATGACGTCGAGGCCGGTGGTTGAATCGTAGGTCGTGGACGAATGTGCTATTGCGGTGCTGGACATCTCTGCTTCTCCCCTGTTTCGGACTTGTGTGGCGACGCCGTGACTCAAACGTTCCGGGCACGGCGGGTTGGGTCGGCTTAACTTACTCTGGATTTAGACTGCGGACATCCCACCTGCCGGATGGTACAACTCAGCACGCATGCCGCCGGACGTCGTTCTGCACAGCATCCGAAGCTGATCCGTTTCCGTAGACGGTTACAAGGCGACGATGTTCCTAGCCCTATGTCAGTGAAACTTCATCGGCGTCGGGTTTGGGGCGTGGCTGTTCAACGACGGTGAAAGCGAAGGGCCTGCCTTTGCCGCGATGATGGTTATTTTCTAGCTTTACGCCACGCATTCCATCCGGACTCCAGCAGCCAGTGATCAGTGTTCTGCAAGTAGGTGCCTAGTGGAACGATTATCTTGCGGAACGCGCACTTCCGACGAGACGTAGCTGACCACACCAATACCGGAGATCTGAATTGTCCTGTGTCGATGGATTGCGCGATTCCTAGCCAAGTTTTGCTGGTCGCGATCGGCCGCTTACGACCCACTTCGGTCATACGATACTGTCCCCACCTTTTCTCGCTTGCGGACACCTGGCTACCTGCCCTTACCCTGACGCGATTTCCCCGACAGGATGGGGGTGGCGGTTCTGCAGTGTCGGGCCTGAAGGCTTGACGGTTTAGCCTCGAACTTGCCAACCATAAGACCCTCCGCGGCAACTTTGATAAGCCCACCGCCACCGAAAGGGCGCGAACATCAAGGTCTACGGTTAACTGCGGACACGGGCAGGACTTCCTGAACGGGCGACCTGCAAGGGGGAAACAGGTGGCTTAGCGCCACCTGAAATACTGCCAAGGCATGGGGCTAACTTCCCACTTAAAGCCAGATCCGCTAGTTTTAGGTTGGGGAAAACGCTAAGAAGGAAGCCGCGATGCAATTGTTTGATGTCGTCATTGTCGGTGGTGGCGTGGGTGGCAGTGCGCTTGCGGCCAACCTGGCGGAGTCTGGACTATCCGTGCGGCTTCTCGAACGGGAGACGGAATTCGTGGATCGGGTACGCGGTGAATTTATGTCGCAGTGGGGCGTCGTCGAGTGCCAAAAATTAGGCATATACGACCTGCTGATGGGCGCGGGCGGCCATCATGTGAGTCGGCACATTGGCTACGACGAATTATTGACTCCCACGCAAGCAGAAGCAGCCACATTGCCTCTCGGCGACTTGCTGCCAGGTATACCTGGCCCGCTATGTATGGAGCATGTCGCGATGCAGAACGTTCTACTTCAGAACGCGATTACCCATGACGCGGAGGTGCTTCGAGGAGTAAGCGAAATTGAAGTGGCTACAGGTGCTGCGCCATGTGTGGAATTCTCTTGGCAGGGTACGCGCCACTCGTGTCGCTGTCGCCTCATCGTCGGCGCGGATGGTCGGTCCTCGACTGTCCGCCGCCAAGTCGGCCTAAAGCTCAACGAACAGCCAGTCGATCATCTGCTCTCGGGTCTGCTAGTTGATAACGCGCATGAGTGGCCCGCCGATCTGCAGGCAATAGGGCGAGCGGGCGACGTAGAGTATCTCGTATTCCCGCAAGGCGGCGGCAAAGTTCGACTGTACGTTGACTATTCCCTTTCACAGCGTGGACGTTACACAGGGGAGAAGGGCGCTCGCAATCTACTCGACGCGTTCGCCGTTGATTATCTGCCGGGCGGTCACGGTCTCGCGAACGCTCGACCCATCGGTCCTTGCCATGCATATCCCAGCCAGGCAGCGACTCTCGATTGTCTGAGCGCCGACGGAGTCGTGTTAATCGGCGATGCGGCTGGATTCACTGATCCGATCGTGGGGCAGGGACTTTCGGTCACTCTACGCGACGCTCGAGTCGTCCGAGATGCGTTGCTCGCGAATAGTGATTGGTCAACGGCGTGTTTTTCCGCATACCAGGGTGAGCGCCGCGAGCTGGCTCGACGTATTGAGTGCATCGCACGATTCGCGTCAACGCTTTTCGTCAATTTCGTTGATAACGAACAACGTGCGCGTGCGTTTGGCCGCATGGGAGAGAAACCCGAACTAAATGCGCTACTGATGGCGAGCCTGGTAGGGTCGGAAACTTTACCAGCCGAAGTTTTCACTGATCAATTCCATAACGCGATCTTCGCTCATTAGTTTCTGCGTCCGAGTCGAGATAGTGCGCGAGATCACGGGGCGGAACCGGCACCCATCTCGCACTTCAGGACGGATCGTAACGATCCGCTCTTGACCGACAGCACAAAGTACCTCATTGATGACCGGTGTCTCGTTGGGCGCTGCGGCACAGAGCCCGGTGTCGACCCTCTCCGGCTCCACGATCCAGTTTCCCGCTTTCCGGACGTTGCCGATCACCCCCGAGGCCGGGTGCCGAGAAGCTTCCGCCTCCATCGACTGCCATTCTTCAGATGAGTCAGCGGACTAGACTGACGAGCTGGACTATCCGCAACGAAGGCATCGCAAGGACGCAATGCATGACGTCATTTCAGGTGAACCTTCGGGCAGGCATGGCGCTGTACAACGGCGCCACCGCACCCGTTGATTGGTCTTGGGCGAGGCAGATGGGAGGGTCATAGACCCTGACCGGGCCAGCCGTTGGATAAGTTCCCGAAACGTCGCAAGGATAATTCCCCCTCAGAAAACGAGGGGCCGATGAAGCCCATCAAAGAGCGTGCCCACTAGCCTGAGCGGGTTCGCTCGTCGGCAAAGCTGCCCTTACCGTCCAAAGTAGAAATAAGGCCTGTAATAAGGAGCGTAATATCTTCTGGGGGAAGAGTAATAGTCGCCATGATAGTCGCCGTGATCGTCATTTAGGTCACGGTGCAATCGATTGTGCTGCCCATTCAACTGATTGTCTTGCCATGCGTGATCCTGGTCTATTTCGCTGTGCAAACGCTGATGTCCCCAGGGCGACATATAGGGATTGTAGTAATGCGCCGCGCCGTGCTCGTTGCTGAGTTCGTCGTGCACGCCATCGTGGCGGTTGTCTAAAGCCCCGTGTCCTTGGCCGTGTTCCCACCCGAGTTGTTCATGCTCATCTTCGTGATCATCATCGTAGGCCGGGGCCGGTCCTGCGAAACCTATCGATAGGGCCGCCGAGATCAGCAGTGTTCGTAGATAGTTGCGCATCAATCGCTCCTCCCCTCGTTGTTTCTACGGGCGGTCTCGGTTTTAACTGAGTAACAGCAATTCATGACTCGAACATTAATTGAA
>JANLSI010000759.1:0-12729 GCA_031362345.1 Pseudomonadota bacterium | reverse complement strand
ATAGCCCCAGCCATCGAGAACGATCAACATGACAGGGTGTGTGGCGTGCGGCATCGGACTCAAAACGAAGGCTTATTCGTGTCGGGGCTGGCGATTCTCGGCGCAGGCTTTGAGTGTATCATACGGCCGCGCGCCGACTGTGGCGCGCCACAATGCCTGACCCGACAGCCTCCACCCGCAGCCAGCCTCGTCATCATGCAACAGTTGAGTGAATTCGCCTTGAACCATTGGATGCTGGTCACAGCATTGTGCGTGCTGATCGGATTGCTGGTGGCCAATACCATCACGACCGTCGGTGGCATCGGCACCCTGGAGGCGGTCAGCCTTATTAATCGCCAAGGCGCCACGGTCATCGATATCCGCAGTGCCGAGGACTTCGCCGCCGGCCACATCATCGACGCCGTGCATTTCTCCCTCGCCGATCTGCCCAAGGGCGGGGAGAAGCTCAAGAAGCTCGCGGCTAAGCCGATCATCGTGTGCTGTGCCAGCGGCAACCTCGCCGGTCAGGCTGCCCGCGAGCTCAAAGGGCAGGGCATGACCGCAGCCTATGCACTGAAGGGCGGCATCGCCGCCTGGCGCGCCGACAATCTACCGATTGCGCTCGCTTAGTCGCCCTTCGGTCGAATACGAATTAACCATCACACTTAGGGGAGCCCGACAGTCATGGCGGACGAAAATACGGCGCAAGGTGCTGGCCAGCAAGCCATCACCGGGCAGCTGGCAATCCAGAAGATCTATGTCAAGGACGTCTCATTCGAGGCACCGAATTCGCCGGCGGTCTTCACCGGTGAACTGAACCCCACTGCGGACGTGCATTTCGCCAATCGCACCACCGCGCTCGACGCTGAGAACCACGAGGTGGTGCTGACCGTGACGGTTAAGGTTCGTCAGGAAGAGCGCACCGTATATCTGGTCGAAGTACAGCAGGCCGGCATTTTCACCATTCGTGGCTTTGCCGAGGAGCATCTCGGCGCGATCCTCGCAACCGCTTGCCCCAATACCTTGTTTCCCTTCGCCCGTGAGGCGATCTGTGACCTGGTCACCAAGGGCGGCTTTCCGCAGTTGCTGTTGGCGCCGGTCAATTTCGAGATCCTCTATGCCCAGGAGCTGCAGCGGCGCATGGCGAGCGAGAATGCGCCGAGCGTTGCCCACTGAATTCTGCCTGCCGTCACGGCGCGCACGCTCTGGCAGGCACGCATGACTGAAGCGCCGGTGCTGGTGGTGGGCGCGGGCGCCTGGGGCAGCGCCCTGGCCAGTGTCTGTGCCCGTGCCGGGCGTGATGTTCTGCTTTTCGATAAAGACGCGGCGACTATCGCGCAGCTGCGCACGAGCCGCCATCATCCGCGTTTCGCCAGCGAGGTCGAACTGCATCAGGGCATCACGCCGCTGGCCGACCTCAGCGCCATCCCGGCTCTCGCCTTCGTTATCCTGGTGGTGCCTTATCAGGTCATGCGAGCGGCGCTGCAGACCCTGCGCGATGCGCTGCCGGTAGTGCCGGCGGTGGCCTGTGCGAGCAAGGGCTTTGAGCTCGAAACCGGCATGATGGCCCATGAAATCGTCGCCGATGTATTGGGCCCCGCACTGCCGTTCGCGCAGGTCTCGGGTCCCAATTTCGCCATTGAAATTATGCGTGGCAGCCCAGCCGCGATCACGGTGGGTGCAAGTAGCGCGGCGCTGGGCGCGCAGCTGGTCAATGCCATGCACGGGCCGGCCTTCCGCCCCTATTACACCGATGACGTGATTGGGGTGGAAATCGGTGGCGCCTTGAAGAATGTCATCGCCATTGCAGCCGGCATCGCCGACGGTCTCGGTCTGGGTGCGAACACACGCGCCGCGCTTATCACGCGCGGACTGGCCGAGATTGCCCGTTTTGGCGTCGCCCGTGGCGGACGCATGGAGACCTTCATGGGGCTGTCCGGCATGGGCGACCTGGTCCTGACCTGCACCGATAATCAGTCGCGCAACCGCCGTTTCGGTATGGCTTTGGCGCAAACCGGTTCGGTCGCCGCCGCCGAGGCCAGCGTCGGCGCGCTGGTCGAAGGCGTGGCCACCGCACGCGCCATCAGTGCCATGGCTAGCCGTAGTCACATCGATATGCCGATTGCCGCCGAAGTGGCGCGCGTGCTGGCCGGTACCACCACCCCACGTGCGGCGGTGCGCGACCTGCTGGCCCGCGACCCGACCGTCGAAGCGCGCTGATCTCGAAGTCCTAAAGTTCGGCCTCGTGCCGGCCGCTAGCGCCAAGGACAGCCACTCCCGGCTGGTTTGCGCTGCACAGGAGCCTCGACGATGGATAACTTCCGCGCCCGCTTTTCCGTGAGCGACACTATTTCAGTGATCGTCATCCTCGGCACTTTGTCGGCTTTCGCCTTGCCGGGTTTCGCCAATGTCGAGCGCGAGTCGCGCCAGGCAGCGCTCGACGATTTGACCTTGGCAATGCGCAATTCGGCCGCGCTGGTGCACGCGGTCTGGGTGGCGACCGGCGCCAACAGCGCGACCGTCATGCTCGAAGGTAAGTCCATCAAGGTCAACGCCAACGGTTATCCCGAAAACGAAACGGCCATGCGCGGCGCGTTGCAAACCGACCCGGTCGGCAACGGTTATGTGCTCAGCGGCGACGGTTTCGCGCCGGCCGCGGTCGCTCATCCGGGTGCCTGTACCGTGAGCTATGACCCGGCAGTGAGCCCGCCGCTGATCTCATCGCCTGAACTGCTCGACTGCGAATGATCAGGCGTGGGTCGCGCGCCTTGCGACGGCCCGCAATTCCGCTCAGTTTTCTTCTTCGGCGACTATCGGTGCCGATGTCGCACTAGCCACACTGCCCGCATAGCCGTGCTGACGCCAGGCCTCAAATAGTGCTATCGAGACCGCGTTGGACAGGTTCAGACTGCGGCTGCCCGCGACCATCGGAATGCGCACGCGCCGGGCGGGCGCGATCGCGGACAGCACATGATCAGGCAGGCCTCGCGTTTCCGGACCAAACACCATGGCGGTGTCGCGTGGAAACGAAATGGCTGGCAGCGTTGTGCCCGCCTTAGTGGTGAAAGCGAACAGACTGACGGGCCCGAGACTCAAGAGGCAAGCCGCCAGCGAGGTGTGGCTGCGGACATCGGCGAATTCGTGATAGTCGAGGCCGGCGCGTCGCAGCTGACGATCGTCGAGCGTGAAACCCAAAGGTTCGATGAAATGCAGGCGCGCACCGCTGTTGGCGCACAGCCGTATAATGTTGCCGCTATTCGGCGGAATCTCCGGCTCGTAGAGGATGATGTTGAACACGGTGAATACAGTGTGCCCTCAGCGCGACCGCGAGGCCGGCCATGCATGACGCGACGCGCTTGGCGATCGATTTTTGTGGCCTGCGGCTACGCACGCCCTTGGTCTTGCTGTCGGGCTGCGTCGGATTCGGCGAAGAGTACACCCGGGTCGAAGGCTTTTCCAACGCCGATGCCGGCGCCATCTGTCTGAAGGGTACGACGCTCGCGCCGCGTCTCGGTAATCCCGCGCACCGTGTCTGCGAGACGCCAGGCGGCATGTTGAATGCCATCGGCCTGCAGAATCCCGGCGCGCGCACGGTAGTCGATACCATTCTGCCGACCCTTGATTTCGGCGAGACCCGTTTTATCGCCAATGTTTCGGGTTCGACGATCGAGGAATACGAGGAAGTCACGCGCATCTTCGACGATTCGCCTATCGATGCCATAGAAATCAATATCTCCTGTCCAAACGTCAAGCAAGGCGGCGTGACCTTCGGCAACGACCCGGACATGTCGGCGCGGGTGGTGGCGGCCTGCCGCCGTGCCACCCGCAAACCGCTCATCACCAAGCTCTCACCCAATCAGACCGATATCGCGAACAATGCGCGTCGCTGCATCGAGGCTGGCACCGATGGTTTCGCAGTGATCAATACGCTGATGGGCATGAGCATAGACATCGAGCGCCAGCGGCCCGTGCTGGGCAACAACCAGGGCGGCCTGTCGGGGCCCGCCATCAAGCCCATCGCGGTATTCAAGACCTTTCAAGTCGCGCAGGTGGCGCGTCCCCTGGGCATCCCGATCATCGGCCAGGGCGGCGTGACCTCGGCCGCCGATGCCATCGAGTTCCTGCTCGCCGGTGCGACTGCGGTCGGCGTAGGCACCGGGCTTTTCTATGATCCGCTGCTGTGCAAGACCATCAACGCCGGCCTGATCGATTATCTAGACCGGCACGGGCTCGCACAGGTGAGCGAGTTGACCGGCGCATTGCGCTTGAACGGCGACTGAGGCGGGCGCGCCTTATTCTTTGTCCAGGCGTTTGAGAAACACGCGCATTTCTTTTGCCGCTTGAATATCGCCGCGCCGCGCCGCGACTTCGATACCCTGGGCATAGGCGGCTCTCGCATCCGTAGCCGCGCCGCTGGCGGCCAGCGCGCGGCCGAGCAGTTTCCAGGCCGCTGAATACTCCGGATCCAAAGCGACCGCGCGACGCAGGTGTTCGATTGCCAGCGCTGGTACTGTTTCCAAATAAGCATTGCCAAGACTGAAACGCAGCAGGGCCGATTCGCCCTGCTTGGCGAGCAGCGCCTCAAGCCGTTCGATGGCGGGTTTCACCGCCCTGGGAACGGGCCGCGCGGCTTCATTCGCGACCTTCGTCCTTGATACGCTTGGGATCGATGCCGAGGCTGCGCAGTTTGCGGTAGAGATGCGTGCGCTCAATGCCGACCCGCTCCGAGACCCGACTTACGCTGCCATTGAAGGCGCGCAGCTGATATTCGAGATAGGCCTTCTCGAACTGCTCACGAGCTTCACGCAAGGGCAGATCGAAGCCTGGCAGCAGCGGCTCGGCGCTGGCCTGTGGATGGAGCCCAAGCATGACGTTAACCTCGGCCACTTCGACCTGGCCGCTGCCACCCAGGATCAGCAGGCGCTGGATGAAATTTTTCAACTCGCGCACATTGCCTGGCCAGTCGTAGTCCTGCAGGCGGTAGCGCACGGCGCTCGACACCGCGCGGCGCGGCAGTCCCTCGCGGGTTTCGAAATAGGTCAGGAAATGATCCACCAACTCATCGATGTCACCGCGCCGTTCGCGCACGGGCGGCACGCTGAGCGGCAACACATTGAGCCGGTAGTAGAGATCCTCGCGGAACTTGCCGGCGGCGACCAACTCGGCGAGATTGCGGCGCGTGCTGGCGATGATACGCACGTCGATGTCGACCGGTTCGCGCCCGCTGACACGTAGGAAGGACTGGTTCTCAAGCGCGCTTAGAAGGCGCGCTTGGGTGCTCATGTCCATGTCGGCGATGTCTTTCAGGAACAGCGTGCCGCCATTGGCGAGTTCCAGCGAACCGAAGCTGAGTTTGCCGCTGTCTTCGATGCCAAACAGCTCGGCGTCAGGATTTTCACGCGCCAGGCCGGCGACGCTGACATTGATGAAACGACTGCTGGCGCGACCCCCTTGACTGTGGATGAAGCGCGCGATGGTTTCTTTACCGACACCCGAATCGCCGCTGATGAAGACACTGGTCTTGTGATCGGAGATGCGGCGCGCATCGGCGCGCAGTTTCTCCATTTCAGGGCTGGAGCCAATCGGCTCATTTTGCGCGTGGCTGCGCTGACGGAGACCGATGTTTTCGGACACCAGGCTGGCGTTCTCCAGCGCCCGTTGCACGGTCACCAGAATCTTGGCGATGGACAGCGGCTTCTCGATGAAATCGTAAGCGCCAAGCCGAGTCGCCTCGACCGCGGTTTCGACCGTGCCATGGCCGGACATCATGATCACTGGCGTATCCACCGTGGTGCCGTCCGACCATTCCTTGAGCAGCGTGATGCCATCGGTATCGGGCATCCAGATGTCGAGCAGGATCAGATCGGGCCGGCGATGGCGGCGCGCCTCGCGTGCCCGCTCGGCGTTCTCGGCGATGGTGACCTCGAAACCTTCGTCCTCGAGGATTTCCTTGAGCAGCCCGCGAATGTCGGGTTCGTCATCGACGACCAGAATGTGGGCGGTACTCATACGGCGTCCTTCACTAGCCTTACTTCGTTCAGCGCCGGCTCCTTGTCGAGCGGCAAGCGGATGATAGCGACCGCGCCGGGCCCCTGGTTGTTGCGCAACGTGACGACACCGTTATGCTCCTCGACGATCTTCTTGACGATGGCGAGTCCGAGACCCGTGCCGCGTGCCTTGGTCGAGACATAGGGCTCGAAGATGTTCTGCATCAGTTGTTCAGACACCCCATCGCCGCGATCTTCGATACGGATTTCGACGTGGTCCGCCTGTGCATATTGCGTGGTCGAGGTCGCGACAATGATATGCGCATTCTCCGCCTCAGGCGACGCTTCGAAGGCGTTCTTGATGAGGTTGTTCATCACCTGACGCAGTCGCGTCACGTCGCCCGAGATCGATGGCAGGTCGGGCGCGAGGTGCGTTTCGACCGTGGCCTCGGGGTGGGCACTGCGCAACAGTTCGACGACGCCGGCGAGCAGACCGTTGATGTCGACCGCGCCGCGACTGATGGTCGGTGTCTTGGCGTAGTCGGCGAAGGTGTTGACGATAGCCTTCATGGTTTCGACCTGCTGCACGATGGTGCTGGTCAGACGTTCCAGCGCTTCGCCATCTTCGGCGCTGAGCTTCTTGAGGTATTTCTGACGCAGGCGTTCGGCCGCCAGCTGTATGGGCGTGAGCGGGTTTTTGATCTCGTGGGCCAGGCGCCGCGCTACTTCTGACCAGGCGGCGTCGCGCTGGCCCTGAATGATCGCCGTGATGTTCTCGAACACGATCACGTAGCCGCGCGCGGCATCGCCTTCGGCGGCCAGCGCCGTGCCGCGACACATCAGCACCCGCCGTCCGTCGGAAGCGAAGATCGTGATTTGCTCCTGCCACTGGCGTCGCTGTTCGGCGATTAAGGGCGCGACCGCCTCAGCCAGCGGCTGCAGGTGGTCGTCGGCCTGACAGATTTCAATGAAGGACGCGCCCGGCACCGCGCCCGCACCGAGTTCCAGCATGTGGGAGGCGGAATCGTTGAGGGTGGTGATACGCGCCGAGTCGTCGAGGGCGATGACGCCCGAGGACAATTGCCGTAATACGGTGTCGAGGTATTCGCGCTGGGTTTCCACCTCGACCCGTGCGCGGCCGATACGGCGCGTCATGTCGTTGAAGGAGCTCACCAGGAAGCCCATCTCGTCGTTACTTTGCACCGGCAGGCTGGTGGCATAGTCGCCGGCCGCGACCGCTGCGGTGCCAGTTGCCAGATCGCGGATCGGCGCGGCTAGGCGCCGCGCAGAGTAGAACGCGGCCCATACGGCGGTCACGATGCTGAACAACAACACCATCGTCAGCGTCATGGCGAAGCTGAGCTTGAGCTTGTCACGCAGATAGTCGAGCTCGTGATACTTGGCATAAGCGTCTTCAACGGTCGCCGCCAGTTTGTTAATTCGCGTTGAAATCGGAAACAGAGCATGCAGTACCCGGCGCTGGCCCGAGCCCGGTGCAACGTTAACGTTGACCACCACGCGCACGAACAAGGTACCGTCGCGTAGCGGGTCGAGCCCGATATAGCTGCGGCCCTGACGCACCTGAATAAGTAGCGCTTCGGACGGCATGTGAGGAATGAGATCGGTGATGCGGCTGTTGGTGGCGAGCGGCTCGCCATCGCTGCTGAGTAGCGTCAATTCGTCGGCACCGCTGTGGGCGCGCATCGCATCGAGTACCGCCGGCCCCGGTGTCCAGGTGCTCGCGACCACGATGCTGTCAGGGTCGCGCAGCGCGTCGAGATTGAGCGGGGTGCGTTCCGGTGCACCCTGGCCGATTTCCTCGGCCATCGCTTCGGTCTGCGACAACAGATCCCGCATGCGCAGGTCCAGTGCCTCACGCCCCAGTTCCAACGCACCCTCAAGCGCCTGGCCGATGCGTACATCGAACCAGCTGTCGATGCCGCGTCTGAGAAAGTCGAGGGAAAAGCTATAGAGCACCGTCACCGGCAGCACCGCCAGCGCCACGAAGATCACGAGCATGCGCAATGTCAGTCGGGCACCGGGCTCACGTGCGCGCAGTTGGCGTGCCAGACGTCGGACATTGATGCCGATCAGAGCCACGAAGGCCAGCAGGCCGGCGGTATTTGACAGCAACAACACCGAATACAGCGCGCCGAACCTGGTCGAGTTCTGCATTGCGCCACTCATCAGCACCAGCGAGCCGAGCAGCGACAGGCTGAGCAGCGCGACCGCGCCCAGCATCACGGTACGCGGTCGCTTTACAGGCGGGTTTGCCATCGAAACCAACCGCTGGACATGTGCCAGCCGGGCGAAATGTAGGCGACTGGAATCAGTGGTCCAGGCAGAGCGCGTATGGCGAGGCGCAGACGCATTGCGACTTCGAGCTGCTGTGCGCCTGCGAGCTGGCCTACCTCGGCGATGGGCACATCGCGAATTCGACCCAGGTCGTCGATCGCCAACTGCAGTGAACCATGGATGCGTCGTTCACCGGTGACCCGATCGGCAAGGACGTATTGCTTGCTGAGCGCGTGCCGTTCGATAGTGAATTCGCGGTGGGCATTGAGGATCTCAGAGTCCCACAGCAACTTGCGCGGCCGCGAAATGCGGATATCGAATTCGATGGTGATTGGCACACCGCTGTTGATGGCCTTGATGGCATCTTCGCCGAATTGAAAATCGGCATCGGCATCGATCATGACCATGTCGTTGGTGATGTGCTCGTTGGCGGCCGTTACCGTAATGCTGCTCGCTCGCGAGAGCGGGATCCAGAGCAAGGCGAGGAGCACCGTTAGCAGCCAGCCAGCGCGTGTAAATGTCCAGCCTTGTCGCATCAGTACACTGCTCTCTTCGTCAGGAGACAGTAGTAGAAACCGTCCATGTCATCGTCTCCCGGCAGAATCTGGCGGCCATGACGGGTTAGCCGTCCCACTTCGATAGCCACCGGCACGACGTGCGCATCGTTGTGCTGATCGAGCAGCGTATCGATGATTTCGTCATTCTCGGCGCGCAAGATCGAGCAGGTGACGTACAACAGGCGGCCACCGTCCACGAGCAGAGGCCACAGCGCATGCAACAGACGGCGTTGTTCCTTGGTCGCCGCAACAATATCAGCAGCGCTGCGTCGTAGCCGAATGTCGGGATGACGTCGCATTACGCCGAGTGCGCTGCAGGGCGCGTCGAGCAGGATTTTGTCGAACGGTCGTCCATCCCACCAAGTTGCCGGATTGCCGGCGTCCGCATTCATGATTTCGCAGTCGAGTGCAAGGCGGGTGAGATTCTCGCGCACGCGCACCAGCCGAGCCTCAGAACTATCGATCGCCAGCAAGGACATTGCAGTGCCGCCAAGTTCGAGCAGATGCGCGGTCTTGCCCCCTGGTGCGGCGCAGGCATCGAGCACTCGTTCGCCAGCCGTCGGTGCGATGAGTTCAGCCGCAAGCTGCGCGGCCTCGTCCTGGACCGAGGCGTAGCCGTCGTTAAAGTGCGGCAATGCCGTGACTGCGGTCGGTGTGAGCAGGCGCACCGCACCACGCGCATGGCGTCCTGCTGCATAGGCAATCGTCAACTGATCGAGCAGTGCGGTATAGGCAGCCACACTGCTGCGCAGCTGATTGACGCGCAGCGTGAGGGGCGCTTGGACGTTGCTGTGTTCGAGCACCGTTTGCCACTCGTCGGGCCAGTCGTGCCGAATTCGTGCGGTCACCCAGTGCGGAAATTCGCTAGTCATGTTCGATGCATCGACGGCTGCGGGTGGATTACGCAGTGCCGCGCGTAAGACGCCGTTGACCAGGCGGCATGCCCAGTCTTTGTCCAGTTCACGCGCGCCGTCGACCGTGGCCGAGACTGCGGCGTGGGTGGCGACTCCCATGTGCTCGATTTGATACAGACCGACCAGTAGCAACGCCTCAAGATCGGCATCCTTGCGGCGCAGCGGCTTGGCCATGAGGGCCGCCAGTCTGGACTTCAGTGCATAGTAATGACGCAGTACACCGAAGGCGCAGGCTTGTACGAATGCACGGTCACGTTCGGTTTGAATTTCGCGCAGCGCAGCGGGCGCGACCTGGGACAGGGAACGTCCGTCGTGAACGACAGCAGTGACAATTTCAGCACTGATAACGCGGGTCGAACCACCGATGGCATTCACAAATAACTTCCGTAACCATGGCGGAAGGATTGCGCTGTCATGCGTTGTTTACCCGCAGGTTGCAATTCTACGATGGTATAGCTGCCCACGCCGGTCGCGATCACGATGCCGTGGTCATGGTGTCCGAGTACCGTGCCAGGTGATGCGTGATGCGCAGAGGTCGAGGCGTATCCCGCCAGTACTTTGACTTCGAGTTGCTTGAAACGTGTCGTGGCAGCCGGGTTGGGATGCAAGGCCCGTATTTGTCGATCGATGTCGGCCGCCGGTCGTGTCCAGTCGATCTCGCGATCACGCGGGCCGATCTTCGCGGCATAGGTGATGACGGCGTCGTCTTGCGCGGTTTCTATGACAGCGCCCGTGGCGTAAAGGTCGAGCGCCGCATGCAGCGCTTCTGCACCCAATTCGGCCAGCCGGTCGTGCAGATTGCCGGTAGTGCTGTCGCTATTGATCGGGCAGTCACGCGTCAGCCACACCGGCCCTGCGTCGAGCTTCTTTACGACCCGCATGATTGAAATGCCGGTGCGCTCATCGCCCGCCATCAGTGCACGTTGGATAGGCGCCGCACCCCGCCACCGCGGCAGCAGTGACGCATGAACATTGATTGCCGTGATTGGAGAGCCGATGAACGCACTGGGTAACATTAGACCGTAGGCGGCGACTACCAAGAGTTCCGGACGGTAGGCCAGGTAGCTTGCGCAAGCGTCATCGCTGGCGAGGCGTTCGGGTTGTTCGACTACGACGCTGGCGGACAAGGCCAGCTTCTTGACTGGACTGATATGCAGGTGCCGCCCGCGACCTGCCGGTCTGTCGGGCTGAGTATAAACAGCGACCACTTCGAGTTCCTGCCGGGCCAGCAGTGCGCGCAGACTGGGTACGGCGAACTCCGGTGTCCCGGCGAAGACGGTCCTTACTGGAGACTTGCTCACGTCGCGCGCGCTTGGAGACACGAAACGGCGCTACGCGAAAATCCTGACGGTAACGCCTGCTCGGGCGGTGCGGAAGGCTGGGAATTGATCACACTCAATCGGCCAAGCGCTGCTCTTTCTCAAGCTTTTTCCGAATCCGCATTTGTTTCAGCTGCGACAAGTAATCCACGAACAGTTTGCCGTCGAGATGATCCATTTCGTGCTGGATGCATACCGCCAGCAGGCCGTCGGCTTCGAACTCCAAGGGCGCGCCGCTGCGGTCGAAGGCCGCGATGCGCACCCATTCGGCGCGCTGTACGTAATCGAAAATGCCGGGTAGCGACAAGCAACCTTCTTCCATTTCCTCATCGCCCCGGCTGGCGATAATCGCGGGATTGATAAAGTAATGAGGCACACACTTGCCGGCTGAGATATCAACCACGATGACCCGTAACTGCACATCGATCTGGGTTGCCGCGAGCCCGATACCGGGCGCTGCGTACATGGTCTCGAACATGTCGTCTACCAACATCGCCAGCGTAGTGTCGAAGCTACTCACAGCGCGCGCCTTGAAACGCAGACGGGGATCGGGATGGTGCAGGATCTGCCGCAGGGCCATGCTCTTACCAGAAATTTCAAATGCGCCACAGGATATACGTAAGACACTGATTTTTCAAAAAGAATTGTCGGTAAAGCGACGGGACAGGCGAACAATGAGAAGTATTTATTTTTGGCCTGATTCTGCTAAACTACATTAAAGACGTCACGTAAGAGCATTGACATGTCGAGAAAAATTTTCATTTTTCTTGTTGCGCTGTTGATCTGCGCCGTGGCTGGTGCCGACGAAGTTCAGCTTCGCAGCGACCATCCGCAGACCTACACCGTGCAAAAAGGCGACACCCTGTGGGATATTTCCGGTCGTTTCCTGACCTACCCTTGGCAGTGGCCCGAGATCTGGCACACCAATCCCCAAATTGCCGACCCGCACTGGATCTACCCGGGGGATGTTTTGACACTAGAGTATGTGGATGGCAAGCCGCGACTGCAGGTGGTTGATCGCAATGTGAAGTTATCACCCTCGATGCGAGAGTCGTCCCACGTCGAGGCCATCCATGCCATCCCGCTCGACGCTATTCACCAGTTTCTGACCCGTCCGCGGGTGGTATCCGAATCGGATCTTGATAATGCAGCCTATATTGTCGGCTCCCAGGACGACCATCTGACCTTCGGTTCCGGTTTTCGTGTCTACGTGCGAAATCTGGGCGAGCCTTCTACTGCCAAATTCTCGGTATTTCGTAAGGGGGGAGTCTATCGAGACCCCGACACGAACGCTGTGCTCGGCTACGAGGCGGAGCATGTCGCTGATGCCCTGGTGGAGAAGTTCGGCGACCCGGCCACCGTGCAGGTGGTGCGTTCCAGTAAAGAAGTGGTCAAGGGCGACCGCCTCCTGGCCCAGACCGAGGAAGAATATCCGGAATTCATACCGCATGCGCCCGGCATAGCGATTGACGCCAAGATCATTTCAGCCATGGGCGGCATAAGTCAGATTGCCCAACATCAGGTTGTAGTGCTCAGTCGTGGTAGCAATGATGGCTTGGAGCCGGGCCATGTGCTGGCCATTTTCCAGCGCGGCGAGATGGTCAAGGACCCGATAGGAAGCGACGTCGCCTACCAACAACAAGAAGCTGAGCGCCAGCGCCTCGAACGCGAGAGCCCG
>JANLSI010000747.1:0-2803 GCA_031362345.1 Pseudomonadota bacterium | reverse complement strand
CACAGATAATTTTTGTCGTGGTCGGCTGCCAGCGGTGAATTGAAGCGGCCGTCAGGTGGCATGACCTCCAACACATCACCGACCCTGAGTTCGTCGTTGGCATAGGTCGAGAAGCGTCCGCCTTCGACGTGCTTGATGGCCACTCGCAAGCAGTCATCATCCACGCCACTGCAGATCGAATAGGAGCGCCGCACGTCTTCGCCGTCAATGGTGTGACGCAAAGTCAGATACTGCCCCTGCACGAAAGCGAAGTTCGCGCGCAGCGCCGGCGGTACCTCGAAACGGATGCAGACCGCTTCGTCGGTCTCGCGTTGTACTTGCGCGACCGTCAGGCGATGGAATCCAGCTGCGACCATGCGGTCCTCACAGACACTTAAAGTAATCGAAGGGTTCGAGGCAGCTGCGGCAGCGATACAAGGCTTTGCAAGCGGTCGATCCGAATTCGCTCACGCGTTCGGTGTGATGCGAGGCACAACGCGGACATAGCACGTCCTGACCGAGCAGCGCGCGTTTGTCAGTAGAGCGATGGGCCGGCGGCGCGATACCGACCGATCGCAGCTTGGCGTGGGCCGCCACACTCAGTTGATCGGTACTCCAAGCCGGTGCGAGCTGGGTCTCGATCTGCACGTCGCGATAGCCGGCCGCGTCCAGCGCTTTGCGAATGTCTTGTTCGATGGCGTGCATGGCCGGGCAAGCACTGTAGGTCGGCGTGATGACCACCGTCACGCACCCGGCCTCGACGCACACATCGCGCAACACGCCGAGATCGGCGATGGTCAGTATCGGTATCTCGGGATCGTGCACCTCGTCGAGCACGGCGCGCACCGCCGACGCGAGCACGGCGGGCTGCGCACTCGCCATTACCATTGGAGTCCGGGGTAGGCGCGTTGCAGGAATTGCAGTTCAGCGAGCAGATGGCCCATGTGTTCCGTGTGCAGACCGGCCCGGCCACCACTGGCCTGCCAGTCGTCACGCGGCACCTTGAGCGTGGCATTGTTGATCTGCGTTGTGACTGTCTCGCGCCAGGCCGGCGCGAGCTGCGCAGGATCGAGACCTATCCCGCGCTCGGCCATCGCACTATCGATGCCATCGCCGACAAACAGCTCGCCGGTGTAAGCCCACAGTTCGTCCAGCGCCGTCTGGCAGCGCGCGTGGCTTTCATCGGTGCCGTCGCCGAGTCGCACCAGCCAGTCGCCGCTGCGGCGTAGGTGATAAGCCGCTTCTTTGACCGCCTTGGCGGCGATCGCCGCCAGACTCGGGTCGCTCGAGTCGCACAGGGCGAGGAACAACTGGTGATGATAGACATCGAGCAGATACTGCCGCACCAGCGTAAAGGCGTAGTCACCATTGGGCAGTTCGCAGATCAGGAAATTACCGAACTGCCGCTCGTCGCGACCGTAGGCTAGAGCGTCTTCGTCGCGACCCTGGCCTTCCAGCGCTGCGGCGTGGGTGTAGAGCATGCGCGCACGGCCGATCAGATCAAGCGCGGTGTTGGCCATCGCGATATCTTCTTCCAGAAAAGGACTATGGCCACACCATGCCGACAAGCGCTGGCCGAGGATCAGCGCGTTGTCGCCCAGGCGTTGCACGTATTCGAAATGTGCGGCGTTCACAGCTTCAACTCCTCAGGCACGTCGTAGAAAGTGGGATGCCGATAGATTTTGTCAGCAGCCGGATCGAAAAACGCCGCGTCGTCCTCACACTGGCTGGCGTGAATGTCGCTCGAACGCACCACCCAGATGCTGACGCCTTCCTGGCGGCGGGTATAGGTATCGCGCGCGGCCTGCATGGCCTGCGTCGCATCGGCTGCGTGCAGGCTGCCGATGTGTTTGTGATCGAGACCGCGCCGGCTGCGGATGAAGACTTCCCACAGCGGCAGATGTTTGCTGCTCATGATGCCGTTCGCCTCACGTTCAGGCCGCAGCGCCGGTGGCGCGCGCGCGTTGTTTGTCGGCGTGCGCGAGCATCGCCTCACGTACCCATTCGCCGTCGGCGTGGGCCGCGCGTCGGGCGGCCAGGCGCTCGCGATTGCACGGTCCATGGCCAGCCACCACACGATTGAATTCGTCCCAGTCAATCCCACCGAAATCGTAGTGGCCGCGCGCTTCATTCCATTGTAAATCCGCATCGGGGATGACGAGCCCGATATGCTTGGCTTGTTCGACCGTCTGGTCGACGAACTTCTGGCGCAGCTCATCGTTGGACTGGCGCTTGATTTTCCACAACATGGACTGCTGGCTGTGGGCCGATGCGGCATCGTGGGGACCGAACATCATGAGACTCGGCCACCACCAGCGAGCCAGCGCGTCCTGGGCCATAGCTTTCTGCGCAATGGCGCCGGCCGCCAAGGTCTGCATGATCTCGAAGCCCTGACGCTGGTGAAAACTTTCTTCCTTGCAGATACGCACCATCGCACGCGCATAGGGACCATAGGAGGTACGGCACAGCGAGATCTGATTGACGATGGCCGCGCCATCGACCAACCAGCCGATGGCGCCAACGTCAGCCCAGCTCAACGTCGGGTAATTGAAGATGCTGGCGTACTTGGCTTTGCCCGACAGCAGGTCGTCGAGCATTTCCTCGCGCGCGACACCGAGCGTCTCGGCGGCGCTGTAGAGATACAGACCGTGACCCGCTTCGTCCTGCACCTTGGCGAGCAGGATGGCCTTGCGCCGCAGGCTGGGGGCGCGCCCAATCCAGTTGCCCTCCGGTAACTGGCCGACCACTTCGGAATGGGCGTGCTGGGAGATCTGTCGAACCAGGTTCAGACGGTATTTGTCGGGCATCCAGTCGCGCGGCTCGA
>JANLSI010000732.1:0-5728 GCA_031362345.1 Pseudomonadota bacterium | reverse complement strand
TGACCGGTGCGGTCACGCGACCGTCTTCGATCAAGTAGGCCTCGGCGGCGCTGAAGACGAACTTGCCATTGGTGATATCGACCTGGCCGCCGCCGAAGCTGACAGCAAAGAGCCCGCGTTTGACACTCTTAATGATCTCGGCCGGGTCGCTCTCGCCGGGCAACATGTAGGTATTGGTCATGCGCGGCATGGGGCGATGGGCATAGGACTGGCGACGGCCATTGCCGGTGGTCGGCACTTTCATGAGGCCGGCGTTATGGCGGTCCTGCATGTATCCACACAGACGGCCGCCTTCGATCAATACCGTGCGCTGACCCGGCACGCCTTCGTCGTCGACATTCAGCGATCCGCGGCGCAAGGCCAGCGTCGCATCGTCTACCACCGTGCATAGCGACGATGCGACCTGGCTGCCGATGCGTCCGGCAAAGGCCGAGGTGCCTTTGCGATTGAAATCCCCTTCCAGGCCGTGACCGATGGCTTCATGAAGAAGGATGCCGGGCCAACCCGGACCGAGCACCACGGTCATCTCGCCGGCCGGCGCATCGACGGCATCGAGACTGACCAGCGCCTGGCGCAGCGCTTCGTCGGCAATGTGTTCGGGACGGCCGTCGGCGAACAGCGCCTGGTAACCGGTACGACCGCCGCCGCCATGGCTGGCAGTCTCGCGGCGGCCATCGCGTTCGACGATGACTGTCACATTGAGCCTCACCAGCGGCCGCAGATCGGCGGCCAGCGTGCCGTCGGAGGTCGCCACCATCATCGCGCTGTACTGTCCGGACAGGCCAACCATCACCTCGCGTACCCGCGGATCGGCAGCGCGCAGCCGCGCATCGAGACTACGCATCAAGGCGAGCTTGTCGGTAGCGCTGGTCTCCAGCAGCGGATCGACCGCTGCGTAGCGCACCGGCAGGCCGTCGTGACTGGCGATGCGCACGTCGCGCGCCTGGCCTTGGCGGGTAATGGCGCGCGCGGTGCGGGCCGCTTCCAGTAGCGCCGGCACGGTCAGATCGTCCGAATAGGCGAAGCCGGTCTGCTCGCCGCTCACGGCCCGCACGCCGGCGCCCTGACGAATGCTGTGCACGCCTTCCTTGACGATGCCGTCCTCGAGGCTCCAGGCCTCGCTGCGCGTGAATTCGAGAAAGACATCGGCCAGTGAGACCTGGCGTCCGCACAGATCGGCGAGCACACGCTCCAAATCGTGGAATTCGACACCGGTGGGTGTCAGCAGCTGGCGGCGGGCCTGGGCAAGGGCGGTGCTAGTCATGGCGCTGGACTCGGTTGGGGACACCGGCAGTATAAACGCCGCCGACCGGAGGGTGTCAGGGGGCGCGCCGTCAACCAGCCGCTGCGGACGTCTGCGCGCGCGTGAAATCGAGCGCCTCTGCCGGCAGCGGCTTGCCATACAGATAGCCCTGCATTTCGCGGCAGCCTTCGGCCTGCAGGAAATCTCGCTGCTCGACGGTCTCGACCCCTTCGGCGACCGGCGTCAGGTCGAGACTGCGCGCCAACGCCAGGATGGCGCGTGCGATGGCGACATCTTCGGCATCGTGCGGCACGCCACTGACGAAGGCGCGATCGATCTTCAAGTCGTCGATGGGAAAACGCTTGAGATAGGCGAGCGAGGAATAGCCGGTGCCGAAATCGTCGAGCCCGATGCGCACGCCGAGCTGATCGAAACGCGCGAGGGTCTCGAGCACGGCGTCGGGATGCTGCATGGCCATGCTCTCCGTAATCTCAAGTTCCAGCTGCTGCGGGGCGAGACCCTGTTCGTCGAGGATGGCGACGACGCGCGCGACCAGATCCGGTTCGAGCAGCTGGCGCATGGACAGATTGACCGCCACGCGTTCGAGCGCGATACCCGCGTCGCGCCAGCGCCGAAATTGCGCACAGGCGGTGCGCAGCGCCCATTCGCCAAGTTGCACGATGATGCCGGTCTGCTCGGCGAGCGGCACGAAACGCTGTGGTTCGATTTCGCCCAGTTGCGGGTGCGACCAGCGCAGCAAGGCTTCGACACCCAGCACCGCGCCGCTGTGGGAATCGACGCGCGGCTGGTAGGCCAGCCACAGCTGTTGATTGGCGATCGCGCTCTGCAAGCCGACCATGAGCAGGGCCTTTTCCTGGACTTGGTCGTGCAATGCGGCAGTGAAGAAACGGAAATCGTTGCGGCCGGCCTCTTTGGCGCTGTACATCGCCAGATCGGCACGCGTCAGCAGTTCGTCGGGCGTTCGCCCGTCGGTCGGGAAACAACTCACGCCGATGCTGGTCGACAGCGCGTGCTGACGGTCGTTGACGGTGATCGGGCGGCTGATGCGAGTCAGAATCTTGCGTGCGATGACCGCGATTGCATCGGTATGCAAGGGACCTTCGAGCAATACTGCAAACTCGTCGCCGCCGAGGCGCACCACCACATCACCCTGGCGCACGGAATTCGACAAGCGCGCGGCGGCGGCGCGCAACAGTTCGTCACCGGCCGCATGGCCGTTGGAATCATTGATGACCTTGAAGTGATCGAGATCCAGACACAGTACCGCCAGCATGTGCTGCTGGCGCTCGGCGCGATAGATCATTTCCTGTAGCCGCTCGCGCAGGAAGGCACGGTTGGCGAGCCCGGTGAGTGGGTCGTGGTAGGCCTGGTGACGCAGGCGGCCCTCGTTTTCCTTACGCGCTGAAATGTCGCAATTGGTGCCAGCCAGGACCAGGCTGCGGCCATCGTCTCCACGCGACACCACCCGCGCACGACTCTCGATCCACAGCCAGCCGCCCTTTAGATCGCGCACCCGATGATCGACCGCGTAAGCGTTGCGCACACCGCGCAGGGCATCGCGATAGGCGCGCCGGATGGCGTGGCGATCGTCGGCGTGGGTGAGCTGCATGAGCTCGCGCATGGTGGTGAGGGTGACGAGGGCGGGGCCACCCAGCATCTGCGACCAGTGTTGCGAGAGTTTGACCTCGCGGGTGGCGGTGTCGACCTCGAACAAAGCCAGGCGGCCCGCGACCAGCGCGCTATCGAGTTGCTCACGGGTGGCGGTCATGGCCGCCAGCGTCTGCCGCAGTTCGGCCGTGCGTTGGTCGACGACCGTCGCCAGTGAGGCATTGATCTCCGCTTCCAGATCGGCCCGCCCGCGTTCCAGTTCAAGCCTTCGGGCGGTTTCGGACTGGCTGCGCTCATGGGCGGCGGCCAGGTCGCGCGTTACCGTTTCGAACTCAGCCGCCCTGCTCGACGCCTCGTGCGCGAGGTGGCGCGCTTCACGCAGCCAGCGCCCGAACAGGTGTGCGCTGCGCTGAATGCCGACCAGATAGACCGCCATCAGGGCGCCGATGCTGACTAAGAGCGGCGTGCCACTGAGCAGAAAGCGCCCCACCGCCGGTAGCACGGCACCGGCGGCATACAGATGAAAGACCAGGGGCACAGGCGCCAAATAGGGCACGGCGGCCGAGGTCATGCCGGCGATCGCCAGGACCACGATGAATGACTGATCGAGGGCCGGCGATGTCAGCAGCACCTGCGCGGCCAGGCCCCACAGTAGACCGGTCGCGACCGCGCCAGCGCTGAATGCACGGCCCCACCGCTGGCTGTCGCCAGTAATCGGTGCCCGGCGATGAAAGGCCCGGCGCAAGGCACCGCGCGCCACGACGACACTCAGCATGGCGGCGAACCAGCCGCCGGCGTGCAGTGTGCCCATCTCCTGCCATCGCGCGGCGGTCAAGATGACCGCCACCACCAGGGAGATCATTTCCCCAGCACGAGCGTTGGCGAACAACAATTCGACCCCCGCATCGTCGAAGCGCACGTCCGGCGCGATAGCTTGCGCACTGCGTGCTGCCTTGGATCTCAGCATGGCGCGTACGCCGCACGGCGGCAGTGGCCACGATGACGGACTGAGCGTGGCGTTTCCATCGCCGTGGTCGAACTCCTAGTGATGAAAAGTGAGCGAGGCCGTGGACACCGCCATCCTAGCGCAAGCAAGGCGCATCGCGCAGCCCACTGCGACATCGCTCGCAGACCCGCGTGCGCCCGTCCGCCACGTCAGGTGCAATCCGTTTGACACTATCGGTTCAAGCAGTTAGCTTTGCCGGCTCTTGTAATTCCGCCGTATGTCAGCGAACACACCGCCGTGAGCACTGGATTTTCCCGTATCGATCGCTTGCCGCCCTACGTCTTCAATGTCGTCGGCGAGCTCAAGATGGCGGCGCGCCGCCGCGGCGAAGACATCATCGACTTCAGCATGGGCAACCCCGATCAGCCGACGCCCCAACACATCGTCGACAAGATGTGCGAGGCCGCGCAGCGTGGCGACACCCATCGTTACTCGGTGTCGCGCGGCATTCCGCGTTTGCGGCTCGCGATCTGCAACTGGTACAAGAGCCGTTACGACGTGGATTTCGATCCCGATAAAGAGGCCATCGTCACCATCGGTTCCAAGGAAGGTCTCGCCCATCTCGCGATGGCGACCGTCGATCGCGGTGACGCCGTGCTGGTGCCGAACCCGGCCTATCCGATTCATCCCTATGGTTTCGTGATTGCGGGTGCCGACATTCGCCATGTGCCGATCGGTCCCGCTGTGGATTTCTTCGGCGAACTCGAACTCGCGATCAAGAACACCTGGCCCAAACCCAAGATGTTGTTGCTCAACTTTCCGAGCAACCCCACCGCGCAGTGTGTCGATCTGGAATTCTTCGAGCGCGTGGTGGCTGTCGCGCGCGAGCACCACATTTACGTGGTGCACGATCTGGCCTATGCCGATCTGGTGTTCGACGGCTACAAGGCGCCGTCCATCATGCAGGTGGCGGGCGCGAAAGATTTCTGCGTCGAGTTCTTCACGCTCTCGAAGTCCTACAACATGCCGGGTTGGCGTATCGGTTTCATGGTCGGCAATCCCGATCTGGTCTACGCCCTGGCGCGACTCAAGTCCTATCTCGACTACGGCATGTTCACGCCCATCCAGGTCGCCGCGATTGCCGCGCTGGAAGGGCCGCAGGAGTGCGTGACCGAAATTCGCGACATGTACCAGATGCGCCGTGACGTGTTGTGTGAAGGCCTGCAGTCGGTCGGTTGGGCGGTCGAGAAGCCGCGCGGCACGATGTTCGTGTGGGCACAGATCCCTGAGCCTTGGCGTGCCATGGGTTCACTGGAATTTTCCAAGCTGTTGCTCGCTGAAGCCAAGGTCGCGGTGTCGCCGGGCATCGGTTTCGGTGAGTACGGCGACGATCATGTGCGCTTCGCCCTGATCGAAAATGCCCATCGCTCGCGTCAAGCGATGCGCGGCATCAAAGACCTGCTGCGCAACGGCGCCGGCGTCGGAGGCTGATTCATGGCGCGACGTCGTGTGCAATTACCGCCGGTCAAGATCGGCGTACTCGGTCTCGGCACGGTCGGCTGCGGTACGCTCAATGTGTTGGCGCGCAATCGCGATGAAATCGCGCGTCGCGCCGGGCGCAATATCGAAGTAGTCGCGGCTTCTGCCCGCGATCTTGCCAAGCAGCGCCCGATAGACACGCAGGGTATACGCCTCACCACGGACTCCTTCTCGGTGGTCGACGATGCCAGTATCGAGATCGTGGTCGAACTGATTGGCGGCACTGATCCCGCGCGCGCACTGGTGATGCGCGCACTCGACAACGGCAAGGACGTGGTCACCGCGAATAAGGCCTTGATTGCCTTGCATGGCAACGAAGTGTTCGCGCGCGCACAGGCGCAGGGTTTGACCGTCGCGTTTGAGGCGGCGGT
>JANLSI010000725.1:0-4605 GCA_031362345.1 Pseudomonadota bacterium | reverse complement strand
ATGATCGATGAACTCGATGCGGTAGCGCGAATTGGGCGCGTCGCCGAGTCGCACGATGGCGCTGACTTCAGCCATGTCGCGCACCGTCAGACCGCGCTTCAAGGCGGGCGCCAGGTACACCGCATCCAGCGTCGTTTTGCCGCCCTTGGGCGAGCCCAGGAAACCATCGTCGTTGCCTGTGTAATCCACTTCGTAACGCTCGACGCCATGGGCGTCGGTCACTTTCACGGGATGGTCGGGATCTTCGGGCAGCATATAGCCCAGGCGCGGATCGGGCGGTGGTGCGGCAGGCTCCAGTACCGGGTTGTTCTTGAAGCGCGCCGCCGAGGTGTTGGGAATGCGATGGTCGGCCATGGGCGTGGTCGAGCCCATGCGTTCCAGCACCGCGTCGTAATGGGGCGACATCACCGCGTCGGAAATTGCCGCGTGATGACCTTCCCAGTAGCGCTCCGCCAGGGGTCGCACATTGACCGCCGAATACACATGGCTGCCGCCACCGACACCAGAGGAACAAGCCACGGTCACGCCCTTAGCAAAAAACAATTCGAATAAGCCGTGCTTGCTGAGCTTGATGCGGCTGCCCGGCATCCAATTGCTGCCGACCGCGCGCAGCAGACGGATCGGCAACTGCCAACCGCGCGGTAGCGCTGAACGTTTTGCGATACCCATGGAACGCACCGGCACGGTGTCGCGCCACGGACCGCGCTCTAGCAGCGTCACCGCCAAGCCCGCTTCGGCCAGCCGTGCGGCGCTGACCGAGCCGCCGAAGCCGCTGCCGATCACTACGATGTCGATGCCCTTAATCATGATCTCGCTCCGCCAGGATAGTGCCTCGTGGGCGCAGGTTGCCGCACGTGCGTGGTGTGTGCATGTTACAGCCGTGCGCGCCCGCTTAGCATCCTCCGCTCCGACTAAAGCTATGGCATTGCCAGCCAGGTGTTGAGCGTCGATGGTGGCTTCAAGATCTGAGCCGGTCACTCGCTTCTCATTGTGCCCGTTCTACCCGCTGCTCGATCGCGCCAAATAACGAGACGCCCTGCTCATCGAGCATTTCTATCCGCACCACGTCGCCAAAGCGCAGCCATGGCGTGCGCGCCTCACCATGATCTTGCTGTTCGTGCACGCGCACCTCCGCCAGACAGCCGTGACCGTGAGATGGATCGCGATTCGACACTGCGCCGCCGCCGATAATGGTACCGGCGCCGAGCGTGCGGGTACGTGCGGCATGGGCGATGAGTTGTGGGTAGGTAAAGAACATATCGTGCCCGGCATTGGGTTGGCCGATGCGCTGACCATTGACGCTCGAGTGCAATGGCAGACTCAGTTTGGTGCCATCCCAGGCGGCACCCAGTTCATCGCTTGTCAGCGCCACCGGTGAAAACCCGCTGGCCGGTTTGGATTGCAGAAAGCCAAAGCCCTTCGGCAACTCGCTGCGCGTCAATGCTCGCGCGGTCCAATCGTTGAGCAGCATCAGCAGTTTAATGTGCTGGGCCGCATCGCTGACGCTCACCCCCATCGGCACATCGTCGGTGACGATGGCGAGCTCGGCTTCGTAGTCGATCTCGAAATCCTCGCTAGTCCAACGCGTTGCTTCGCAAGGGCCGATGAAGCCATCGGACAAGCCCTGATACATCAAGGGTTCGGTGCGGTAGTTGGCGGGCATCTCGGCGCCGCGCGCGCGGCGCGCTTTTTCCATGTGATAGAGATAGACCGAGCCGTCGAGGAACTGGAAGCTGCGCGGCAAGGGGCTGGCCGCCTCACGCGGATCGAAAGCGAATGCCTCAGGACAATGGCCCATCGCCAGTGCGGCGCTGACTAGCGCGAGTCGCGGCGCCGTCTCGCGCCAATTATCCAGCGCCGCCTGCATGGTCGGCGCGATATCGGCCACGCCAACCGCGTGCCGCAAGCTGCGATCAACCACCACCAGGGTGCCGTCGCGGCCACCGCGTTTCAGGCTCGCGAGTTTCATTGCGGCTCATCGCTCCGTGGGCTGAATGACGCTGGTGCGGATTGTAGAAGCGAAATGCAGCCCCGGTCGACGCCCATGTTATGTTGTCCGACGAATATCTCACGACCGTTGCGAGGCCTTGCGCAGGCAGAACGACAAGCTATTTCCGACCACGGTTATCGGCAGCTACCCGCAGCCCGTCTGGTTAGTCGATCATGAACGACTCAAGGCCAAGTTTGTGCCGCGCGTGCGCGCGCCGGACATCTGGCGCGTGTCTGAGCCCTGGCTCGCGCAGGCGCAGGACGATGCCACGCTGCTCGCGATCCGCGATCAGGAACGGGCCGGTATCGACATCATCACTGACGGCGAGATGCGCCGCGAAAGTTATTCCAACCGCTTCGCGACTTCATTGTCAGGACTCGATCTGACTCAGCCGTTTATTCGACTTGTGCAAGGCTTCGAAGTAGCTTTGCCACGCATCGTCAGCCCGCTGGCGAGAAACGGCGCGGTGGAAGTGGAAGATCTCCGTTTCCTCAAACGCAATACGGACCGTCGGGTAAAGATCACCTTGCCTGGCCCGTTTACTCTGAGCAAACAGGCCCACGATGAGTACTACGGCGATCCGGAAGCGGTGGCGATGGCCTATGCGGCAGCGGTGAATGACGAAGTGCGCGACCTCGCCGCTGCCGGTGCCGATGTCATCCAGCTCGACGAACCCTGGCTACGGGATGACCCTGACGGCGCCAATCGCTATGGCGTCAAAGCCATCAATCGCGCTTTGCAAGGCGTCACGGTCACCACCGCCGTTCATCTGTGTTTCGGCTATGGCTTCGTCGTCTCGCCAGACAAGCCTAAAGCCTATGCCTTTCTCGCTCAGCTCGCCGATTGCATGGTCGACCAGATCTCGATCGAGGCGGCGCAACCCCACCTCGACCTTGGGGTGCTGAAAGATCTCTCGACCAAGACCATCGTGTTAGGCGTACTCGATCTGTCGAACAACGAAGTGGAGAGTGTCGCGACGCTGGTAGAGCGTATCCGTCGCGCGCTGCCTTTCGTAGCCGCCGATCGTTTGATGCCGGCACCGGATTGCGGCATGAAATATCTGAGCCGCGAAGCGGCGTATGGAAAATTGCGCGCGCTGGTCGAAGCAGCAGCAAGCCTAAGGAAGGAGCTTTCTTCGTAGGTGCGAATTCATACGCACACTCGTTTCGAACGTTGATTCCTGGGCTCTGGAATGAGGGTGCGAATGAATTCTCACCTACGGGAAGAACTCACTCGTGCGCCTCACCCATCAAGTCATAAGTGCTCTACGCAAGCGCAAATCGCGCCACCGTACAGCCCACCGCAAACAGCGGCAGCTCAGCCGTGTAGTACTGCAATTCGCCTGGCCCACGCGCCGCCGCTGCGGTGGCGATATAGGTGCGGATCTCGAAACCACCCTGGCCGCCATCGCGATAGGTTTCCTCGTCGGTATAGGCGATGAGCGCGGCACGGTCCTGGCGCAGCAGACGGGCGAGGAACGCGCGATCCCAGGCTTCGTTGATCTTTCCCGAGTCCGGCGTCGCCGGCCAGTGGGAAATGCCGCCTGTACCGAGCAAGGCAATTTTTTCCGGCACGGCATCGCAGGCGCGGCGCAGCGCCTCACCGAAAGCCCAGGCGCGGGCTAGGGGTGTGAGCGGTGGACCTTGGCAATTGATATTGGCTGGGATGATGGGCAGGTCGTAATAGGGGGTGAGGAAATGCAGCGGCACCATGATGCCGTGATCGAATTTCCATTCCTCGGCGTAGGCCGTATCGACAGTCTGCATGACTTCACGCACGATGCGACGGCTCAGAGCGGCATTACCCGGCACGCGGGTGCGCGCGATGCGCAGCCAGTTGGGGTCTTCAATTGGTCCTTCATAGTCATCGGCCATGCCGATACAGAAGGCCGGCATATTGTTCATAAAGAAATTGGCGAAATGCTCGGCCGCTACCACCAACAAAGCCTCGGCGCCGCTCGCTGCGATCTCCTGGCGCATGACCTCCATCTTGGCGAACAACTCGTCGCGCCGTGCGGTGTTCTCGACCAGATGGGCACGCCCGGTCATGCCCGGGCCATGACTGCAGACGCCGGCGTAAACCAGACTCACGACGGCTCACCTTCAGCGGTGAAACGCGCGCCACTGCCCGTCATGGCATAGACACCAGCCCGCACCGGGCCATATTTCCTGATGCCGGCACGCATGAGCTCCAGGTAATCGAACCAGGCAATGCCGAGAAAGGCGGCGTAATGCATGAGGATCTGGCCGTTCACGCCGAGTACGTACAACAGACCGATGTCGCCATCGCGTAGTGCCTGTTGTTCTTCATCGGTGAGCGCATAACGCTTCAGAAGTGTGTCCAGATCACGCTTGTATTGGCTCTGGGTATCCGGCTCGCGATTGAGCACGTAGAGGAATTTCTGCAGCTGATAGAGGCTCATCACCCGCCCAGCTTCGGCATCGCATGAGTACCCATGGCGACGCACACGTTCTTGGTTTCCATGTAGAACTCGAAGCTGTAATCGCCGCCATCGCGTCCAATACCGCTCGCCTTCATGCCGCCAAAGGGCGCTGGCAGGTGACGGTTGTTTTCCGAATTGATCCACACCATGCCGGCGTCCAACGCGCGCGCCA
>JANLSI010000530.1:0-1995 GCA_031362345.1 Pseudomonadota bacterium | reverse complement strand
GGCCGGCGCGCGCCGCCACTGGCATTGCCTTGGTCAAAAATTTACCGCGATCCGAGTGCCCTCGCTGGCCGTCGACTGAAAGTCGAGCGTCCAGCCATATTGGTCGCAAAAGCGTCGTACCAGTGCGAGCCCGATGCCGGTGCCGGTGGCGTCTTGCTCGCCGCCGCGATTGAAGCGCTCGAACAGCTTGGCTTGGGCTGTGGCATCGATGCCCGGTCCGTAGTCCTGCACGACGACCTGTCGCGTGCCGATGTGCAGCGTAACGAGCTTGCGGTCGGTGTATTTGATGGCGTTCTTGAGAATATTGCCGAGCACGATATCCATCACGGCGGGGATCGCCTGTATGGTTGCGGCGTCCGCGTCTTGCATCACCTCGATCACAACGCTGCGACTGGCGGCCACTTCGCGCAGCGCTGCAACCTGCTGGGCAGCCACCTGCGCGATGCAGACGGACTCCATCTGGTTGTTAAAGCTGCTCGGATCGCGCGCCAGATAGAGCAACGCCTCGATCAGTGTCGTCATCTGCAAACAGCCGCGCCGAATGCGCGCGGTGAGGACGCCAAGCTCGGGCTGCGTCGCGATCTGGCGCTCAAGCAACTCGGCAGCGCCTTGAATAGCGCTTAAGGGCGTACGTAGTTCGTGACTGACGTCGGCCGAGAACTCGCGCTCACGGTGCAACATCTCGCTCACCCGTTGGTGATAAACGCCTATGGCATGGGCCAGCAGTGAAACCTCCTTATCCGCGTCACGGCCAGGCATGGGCACGAGACTGAACTCGGTCTGGTCATCGAGTTGTTGCACGCGCTGCGCGAGATCCGTCAATGGTCGGCTCACACGCCGCGCGAATAGCACAGCGAGCATTCCTGCGGTCAGCATCACCGCCGCCACCAGCGTAGCCATCGAGGTGAACAGGCGGCGCTCGAACACATCGAAATCATTTTCGTCAAGCAGGAAGTAGTAGGTCCGCTCACCGCGGGTCTCGAGCTGCACATGGTATTCGTGCCCGTTCAACACCAGTTCGTCATCAGCCGCCGTGAGCGCGTGTAGATAGGGTGGCAGGGCGGTCTTATCGCCGCGCTCAATGGCGTAGACCGTATAGTTCTGCTGCGGCATGGTCAGCAACTGCGGGGCGCGTTCGAAAAAGGTCACCATGTCGGCGATCTCCCGCTCGCGATGCACATCGAACAGCTGGTCCTCGGCGGTCTCGAAGGCCGCATAGATACCGATACAGAACAGCGCGCAAACCGTGACCAGCAGCGCCAGGATGTTGCTGGTCAAACGGCGCTGAAGGGTGCTAACCATGCTCTTCCGAGACGTAAAGCCGGTAGCCGGCACCGCGTACCGTCTTGATCAGGGCCGATGGAAAGGGTTTGTCGACGACTTCGCGCAGCATATGAATATGAATCTTGAGTGCATCGGATTGCGGCGGGTCGTCGCCCCACACCAGGTGTTCCAACTCCTGACGCAACACCACGCGATGGGTATTGCGCATCAAGGCTTCGAGGATTTTGCGCGCGGTCGCGGTCAGCATCAGCGGGCGTGCGCCGCGTCGAGCGCTCAAAGTCGCGGTATCGAGCTCAAGATCCGCCACCCTGAGCAAGGATGCGTGATTGACGCCGGCGGCGCGGCGCGCCAGTGCCAACAGACGACTACGCAACTCCTCAAGCGCAAATGGCTTGACCACGTAATCATCAGCGCCGCCGTCGAAGGCCAGGATTTTGCTGTCCAGATCGCTGCGCGCAGTCAGCATCAGAATAGGCACCTGGGTATAGCCCAAGCCGCGCAGTCGCAGACACAGCTCGGTGCCGCTGAGACGCGGCAGGGAAATATCCAGAACGATGGCATCGTGCTTGTCACGCGTAGCACAATCGAGTCCGATGAGTCCGTCCGGCGCCCATTCCACGACATGCCCTTCGGTCTCGAAGAATTCGCAGATATTGCGCGCTACGTCAAAGTCGTCCTCGACCAGCAGTATTTTCATTGTTGCGAGTCCTG
>JANLSI010000724.1:0-7066 GCA_031362345.1 Pseudomonadota bacterium | reverse complement strand
CTTCAAATCCTCAATCTGGGTCTGCTTCTTGGCATTGTTGGCCAGCATGCGATCGCGCACCGCAGTCGAGGCAATCATGTAGTCATCGTAGTTGCCGGGATACACCCGCAGCTCGCCGTAATCGAGATCGGCCATGTGCGTGCACACGCTGTTCAGGAAGTGGCGATCGTGGGAGACGATGACCATCGTGCAGTTGCGCGTGTTGAGGATCTCTTCGAGCCAGCGAATGGCGTTGATATCGAGGTTGTTGGTGGGCTCGTCGAGTAGCAGGATATGCGGCTCACCGAACAAGGCCTGGGCCAGCAGTACGCGCAACTTCCAGCCCGGCGCAACCTGGCTCATCGGACCTTGGTGTTGCTCGATCGGAATGCCGACGCCCATCAACAGTTCCCCGGCGCGTGATTCGCAGGTATAGCCGTCCAGCTCAGCAAAGCGCACTTCGAGTTCGGCAACACGCATGCCGTCTTCTTCGCTCATGTGCGCCAGGGCGTAGATGCGTTCGCGTTCCGACTTCACTTCCCACAATTGCTCGTGGCCCATGATCACGGTGTTCAGCACTGTGCAGTCTTCAAAGGCAAACTGGTCCTGGCGCAAGACACCAAGCCGTTCGCCGGGATCGATGGAGATATTGCCGTTGGTCGGCGCGAGCTCGCTGCCGAGGATTTTCATGAAGGTCGATTTGCCGCAGCCGTTGGCGCCGATCAGACCATAGCGATTGCCATTGCCGAATTTGACCGAGACGTTTTCGAACAGCGGCTTGGCGCCGAATTGAATGGTGACGTTGGCAGTTGTAAGCACGATAGATTCCGACCAGACAAGCGTGGAGTGAAGCCGACGCGAAGGCATGATTTGCGCTCGCGATGGGCGGGTGCCGGGGCATTCGCTGTCACGGCCCACGGCGGCTTGCGCGGTGGGCAGGGGGAATGCGGCGGTGCGACATGATACGCGTTTGGCGCCGCCGGCGCGCCCTGTACGGCGTCGGAGCCCGATTATCGCTGTTTGCCAACCCGACCCGCGGCAGCGGCCAGCCGGCCCGCAGCGCTCAAATGCCGTGCGCGGCGGGCATTTGAAAGTCCCTGGGTGGCGCCCAGCCCAGCGGCCCGTCAAGCGCGGCGAGTACCGGTGCGTCCCGCCCATAGACGTCGCGGCGGAATTGCACGGTACCGTCTTGAGTGGGGAAAGCCGTCAAATAGAGCAACATGATGGTGATCTTGCGCGGCAAGTTGATGCGCTGGTTTTGACCTTTGGCGATGGCCTGTTCGAGGGTCGCCTCATTCCAGCGGGGGTCGTCGCGCAACACCACCTCAGCGAGTTTGAGCGGGTTCTCGATGCGGATGCAGCCCGAGCTGAAGGCGCGTTCGGCCTGGTCGAACAGACCACGAGAGGGCGTGTCGTGCAGATAGACCGCGTGCACGTTGGGGAACATGAAGGCTACCCGTCCCAGGGGGTTGTCAGGTCCGGCGTCCTGGCGCAGGAAGTAGGGGAAGCCGCTACGTTTCGTCCGCCAGTCGATTTTGCTGGCATCGACGGGGGCACCATTGAAGTCGATCAGGCGCAGCTTCTTCTTGGCCAGAAACGCCCCATCGACGCGCAGCTTGGGCAGGATGTCTTCGCGCAGGATAGTCGGTGGCACGGTCCAGCTCGGGTTCAATTCGACGTAGGACAGCTGGTCTCTGAAGATCGGCGTTTGCCGGTAAGGTTTGCCGACGATCACGCGACCCGACCAGCGCACCTGACCATGATCAAGGTAGACCGCCTCGAAGGCCGCGATATTGACCGACAAGGCCTCTTCCTCCAGATCGCGAAACACCCAGCGTACGCGTTCAAGATTGACCCGCAGCTGCGCGATGCGCTCGGCGATGGTGACATTCAATGCCGCGACGGTGCCGCGCCCGACTGCGCCATCGACGTCGAGTCCATGACGGCGCTGAAAGCCACGCACCGCCTCGACCAATCCGGCATCGTAAATGCCCTGATCGGTCTCAAGCCCATCGTCGCGCCACTCACCGCTAGCAGCGAGGCGCGCGCGCACTAAAGCGACGCGCGGCTCGTTCATGTCGGGTTTCAAGGTCGGACCGGCTGTCACCGACGGCCATTCAACGCCGCGCTCTTTTAACGCGCGATAGTCCGCCAGTGCTTTCACCAGCGCGCGGTAGTAGTTATCGCTCGGGCGCAACGCGGCCAGACGCTCGGCGAGCTTGTCGCTCGCTATCGATTCGCGTAGCCATAGGATCGGATCAGTGGTGCCAAAGCTGCGCGAATAATTCCAATCGGGATCGAGCGCCTCGGGATTGCATTTACCGAAGCGCAGCGTGAAGGCCAGACGCGCGAGTGCCTCACTGGCCAGCAGTTCGGCCATTGCGCTCGGCAGCGTATCCAGCTCGCTCAGCCGTTCGGCGAGAAAATCATGGGGGTCGAGACCATCGGCGAAACTCTCGGCGACCGCGCGCCGCAGCACTTCGAGTTGGCGCACATTCCAGTGCGGTGCGAGATAGGGCTCGGCGTAGAGCTGGCGCAAGATCGGTGTCGACCACAACTTCTCGCCGGCGACTTGCACTTGCGGCGCATCGCCTGCCAGCAGCGTGGCGATGTCGGTGGCAGCGTGGCTCGGGCCTGCGACGACGACGGTGATGACGGTGCTCATGAGCGCTACTAGCAGTATGCGCAGGCATGCGCAAGGGGACGATGGGGCCAGCATTCGTACTTGATCGTTCAGGCTAAGGTCCGCCTATACTAGCCCGGTTCGCGACCGAACCGACGTGGGGTAAAGGGTGCCGATACGCAAAGACACTAAACAACGATGCACAGTGGCGACTTCGATGTCGCGGCGGGGTTTACTGAAACTGGGATTGAGCACCGCTGCGCTCATTGCCATGCCGGCTTGGGCCCAGCCCACAGCGCGGCGCTCGCTGGCATTCGAGCATCTGCATACCGGCGAGCGGCTCGCGGTCACTTACTACGCCAATGGCGTGTACAACGAGCGCGCACTGTCAGCCATCAATCACCTGCTGCGCGATTTCCGTACCGCGCAAGTCTTCCCGATCCGCCGTGCGCTGCTCGATCAACTCCATCTGGTCCACGCTTCCATCGGCAGCGATGCACCCTTCCAGATCATCTGTGGCTATCGCTCACCGGCGACCAATGCCTTTCTGCGCCGCACCAGCAGCGGTGTGGCTCAACACAGTCTGCACATGGATGGCCGGGCCATTGATCTGCGTCTGGCCGATACCCGCACCCGCCACCTGCGCGATGTCGCCGCACAAATGAAGCTCGGCGGCGTGGGTTATTACGCCTCTTCGAATTTCGTCCATCTGGATGTCGGCCGACCGCGCCAGTGGTAGCAGAGGGCTGGAAGATATTTCCTTAAGGGCCTCAGGTCGGACGCGCGATGGCAAACACCTCGCCAAGCATGCCGTAATTGAGTGAGCCAAGACGGGCGAGGGGATCGAGCGCACGTTCGTCCACCACACCAGTCTCGCTCACCGCACCATCGTGTCGCTATTCAATAGACTTCGGGCCGTGCTGATCTCCGCGCCGGACACCGTCGATGGTCAGTCTTCTTGCTGCAATCTTGTCGGGTTTGGAATATCGGCGCTCTCCCTATACCCAAAAATACAGCACCGGCAGAGGGCATCTTGAACTGGTTGGCGCAGCACTTTGAGCTATCGCGCGGAGGTGGGGCCGATAACGTCAGGCCCATGGAAGGTTTGCGCGGCCTGGCCGTTTTCTTAGTGTTCCTCGTCCACTATGTTTCGCTCGTTGAGCCTTGGACTGTGCCCGAGTCGCAAGTGCTGGCACTTGCATCGGCGCTGCACCGCATTGGTAATTGCGGCGTAGATCTGTTTTTCGTCCTGAGCGGCTTTCTCATCTACGGTTCATTGCTGGTAAGAAAACAGCAATATGCGCGATTCATGTTGAGACGCATAGAGCGGATCTACCCGACATTCACCGTGGTGTTCCTTATCTATGTGCTCTTGTCATTTGTTTTCCCGAGCGAGAAGCGGATACCTGCCGATTTCGCTCAAGGCGTGCTCTATCTGGTCGAGAACTTCCTGCTGCTGCCGGGGCTGTTTCCTATCACGCCGATAATCACCGTTGCGTGGTCGTTGAGCTATGAGATGTTCTATTACCTGGCAATTCCATTCGTGATTGCGGCAGCGGGTCTGCGCGAACGCACGCCACTATGGCGCATTTGCTTTTTCTTGTTGCTGAGCGGCCTGTTGGTGGCGTACTGCGCCGCGCATGGTGGGCACATAAGATTCATCATGTTCGTGTCTGGCATTGTTCTTTTCGAGGTAATGCACTTTGGCGATCACCCGCCTCGGCCGTCCGGCTACGTGGGTCTGACAGCTTTGATCCTGGGTCTGTTTGCAACACTACTGGCTGTCAGCGGCAGTGTGGGCTCCGCAATCAAGGTCGGTATCGTGTTCGTAACGTTCTTTGTGCTTTGTCTGACCTGCTTTCAAAGCCCGTCGGGCTGGCTCGCGCGTAGCTTTTGCTGGACCCCGATGCGCTACCTTGGCAACATGAGTTACTCCTACTACCTGATTCACGGGCTGGCACTGAAGGTGGCGTTTCTCGTTCTATCCAAGCTCCTGCCGACCACCACCTTTGGTTCATGGTTCTTCTGGGCGATGCTGCCAGTCATGTTTGTTGTGACGCTGCTTGCTGCGGCGGGGCTGTTTCTCCTGATCGAGCGGCCCTTCTCGTTGTCCGCTTCGAAAGACCGTCGCGGTACGCGAAACGCACCTATACCTGGCTGAGCGCAATTTTTCGATGATAGGTCAGTGGCGCGAATCTTGTCCTTGCACATGCAGGTGGCGGGCCGCTTTCTTCTCGCAACGTGCCGACCTGCAGTTAGCCCCAGACGCGCCGTCGGCGGGGCGTATTACGCCGGATTCAGGTCGGGCGAAATCCTAACCGGATGTGCAGACTGAATGGACCGCGCAGTCGTGGTGGTAATTTCTGTAATATCGCTGGCAGGCAATACCATTCTAACAAGCGCGGTTGCGCTTGCAGGGGAGCTGACATGTTTGAGACTTTGCACTACGCGGCCGAGGATGGCATCGGCGTCATCACGCTCAATCGACCCGAGCGCTTGAATGCGGTCAACACTGCGATGGCCAGCGAGCTGGAAGCCCTGGCCCGTCAGCTGCGTGACGATCGCACGCTCCGTGCGTTGATTGTGACTGGCACAGGGCGCGTGTTCTGTGCGGGGGCGGATATCGCCGCGCTCGAAACCTTGAAGAGCGCCGATGCGTCCTATCGCTTTCTTGAAGGCTTGCAGCTTGCCTTCAACGCGATCGAGGCCTTGCCCATGCCGACCATTGCCGCGGTGCATGGGCTGGCCTTTGGTGGGGGATGTGAACTAGCACTGGCTTGTGACTTTCGTTTGCTGAGTAGCGAGGCACGCTTGGGTGTGCCGGAGATCAAGCTTGGTCTGTTGCCCGGCGCGGGCGGCACGCAGCGTCTTGCTCGTCTGCTGCCAGCGGCGGTCGCCAAACAGATGATCTATTTCGGTGACCCGCTCGATGCACAGGCCGCGCTGGCCCACGGCTTGATCAATGCCGTGGTACCGGCCGGCGAAGCACTCAATGAAGCACGTACCTGGGCCATGCGCCTCGCGAGCCTGCCGCCGCTGGCACTGCGTGCGGCAAAGTTGCTGGTGCACGGTGCGGCTTTGGGCGGTCTTAGCAACGGTATTGAAGCTGAACGTCAGTCCGTCAGCTATCTATTCCAGACCCGCGACGCACACGAGGGCATTCGTGCCTTCCTCGACAAGCGCGCGGCCAAATTCGAAGGGAGCTGAGTATGGATTTCGATTTCGACGAAAGCGAACGGGCGTTTCGCGACACACTCAGGCGCTATGCGTTGGAACAGCTGGCGCCGGATTACGCGCGCTGGGATCGCGGCGAAGTGCTGCCGCGTGAATGCATCCGTGCCTTTGCGGAACTGGGCGTGACTGGTCTGCGTGTGCCGGAAGTCTATGGCGGCGTCGGCGGCAGCTATGTAATGGCGGGTATTGCGGCCGAAGAGATTGCGCGCGGTGATCACAACTTCACCATGTTCCTGCAGCTCGGCGCCATCAGCGCCGACCTCATCGGTCAGTATGCACAGGAGCGCGTCAAAGCAAAGATCCTGCCGGGGATCGCACGCGGCGAGACCTTGGTATCGTTCGGCTTGACCGAGCCCGGCGCGGGTTCCGATGCCGCCGCAATCAAGACCCGCGCCACCCTCGATGGCGACGAATGGCTCGTGAACGGCGAGAAGGCCTCGATCACCATGGCCGGCTACGCCGATTATTGTGTGGTGTTCGCGCGCGTCGGCGCCGCCGGTGCCAAGGGCATCGGCGCGATCGTGGTGCCACTCGAGACAACCGGCGTCACGCGGCGCGTCTACGACAGCATGGGCGGCAAACTCACGGGCCGCGGTTCCTTGTTCTTCGACAACGTACGCGTGCCGCGCGACCATCAGCTCGGCGCCGACACCGCCGGCTTCGCGCAGGCCATGGAGGCCTTCGATTACAACCGCGCGATCATCGCGCTGGCCTGCATCGGTACCGCCCAGCAATCGCTGGACGAGACCGTCGAATTTGCCAAGCAGCGGCACACTTTCGGCAAGCCGCTGGCGCGCCACGAAGGCTATGCCTTCCAGATCGCCGAGCACAGCACGCATTTACACGTGGCGCGGCTGCTCGCCTATCAAACCCTGTGGCTGCGCGATCAAGGCCGGCCCCATACCCGTGAAGCGGCGATGGTGAAATGGCTGGCGCCCCAGGCGGCGGTGCAGGCCATCCACGGTTGCATGGTCTTGAACGGCTGGATGGGCTACGACAATTCCATGCCCTATGCGCAACGCCTGCGCGATGTCATCGGTCTCGAGATCGGTGATGGCACGCCGGAGATCATGAAGGGCGTGGTGGCGCGCGAGATCTTCGGGCGTGAGTACATTTCTTACCGCTAGCGAACGATGGCTACCCGATCGTTCATTGACCGACGGGTGCCGATCCCCGACGGCACACGCGGCATCGGCTTCGCGCTCGCCGAGCGCTTTGCCAAGACCGCGC
>JANLSI010000688.1:0-4860 GCA_031362345.1 Pseudomonadota bacterium | reverse complement strand
GCGAGGTGATCCGTAACGGCTCAATGGTGACCTGTCTGTCGGCAGACGAAGAGGGCGCCGCGCCCGACAAAAATCCACCGCGGGACATTATCGGCATCGGTTTTTCTGCACCGGTCGATAAACTGCGGACCAGCTACGCCTTCACTTTCGATGGCAAGGACCGCGTTGCTGGCCGCGCCGCATTCATCGTCGCCGTAACTCCGCACTCACCCGATCGCTATGCCTATCGACTGTGGCTGGACGAACAGACTCATCTGCTGCTGAAATCCGCCATCCTTGACGTCAATGGCCATGCGCTGGAACAGGTCCAATTCACTCAGCTGGAAGTCCGCGACGAGATAGCGAGCGAACTCCTGCTACCGGGCATCCAAGGCACTACGTTCAATTGGCATACCGACAATGATGTCGATGGCAATGGGGCATCCGCCGAGACCACGCCGCACCCCCCGCCCCGCTGGCAGGCCGGCTGGCTACCGCGCGGCTTTGAATTCAAGGAAAGCAGTGTGCAGAAGATGCAAGACAACTTTGCGTCCATCAGCCACTTGGTCTACTCGGATGGGCTGGCGATGGTGTCGGTGTTCGTCGAAGCGATCGTCGATGAAAAACGCGCGCTGCGTGGCCAATCGTCGCGCGGCGCAGTCAACGCCTTCAGCCGCGTGCAAGACATGCACCAAATTACCGTAGTCGGTGAAGTGCCTCTGCAGACCGTGCAACAAATCGCGACGTCCGTAACCGCAATCAATAAATAGTGGAGTGATGATGAGATCATTGTTACTGGCCGTCGTCACGGTCATGAGCCTGTTCGACCTGTCCGCGGTGCGTGCTCAGGATGTTCGACTTCCAGACTTCACCATGCTGGCCAAGAAAAATAGCCCAGCGGTGGTCAATATCAGCACCAGTATGAAAACGGCCAAGCTCGGCGCGCGCCTGCCACCGGGTTTGACCATGCCCGACATTCCCGAAGACGGTCCGCTCGGTGAGTTCTTCCGGCGCTTTTTCGGCGAGGAAGGCCCCGGCGGACCCGGCGGCGGACCGGGCGGGCAAGATCCCCGTTCATCGCTGGGCTCTGGCTTCATCCTGACCAAGGACGGTTACATCATCACCAATTTCCACGTGGTACGCGAAGCGGACGAAATCATCGTGCGCATGTCGGATCGCAGCGAGCATCCCGCCAAGCTGGTGGGTTCCGATCAGCGCAGCGACGTGGCAGTGCTCAAAATCGACACTGACAAGGATCTACCGACGGTCGTGACCGGCGACTCCGACAAGCTTGAGGTCGGCGAATGGGTGCTGGCCATCGGCTCGCCCTTCGGTTTCGACTACTCGGTCACCGCCGGCATCGTCAGCGCCAAGGGTCGCAGCCTGCCGAACGAAAACTACGTGCCCTTCATCCAGACCGACGTCGCCATCAATCCCGGCAATTCCGGTGGGCCCTTGTTCAACCTCAAGGGCGAAGTGGTTGGGGTCAATTCACAGATTTACAGCCGTACCGGCGGTTTCATGGGCGTGTCCTTCGCGATCCCGGTGCAGGTGGTGTTGAACGTCTACCAGCAATTGCGCGATCACGGCAGTGTGACGCGCGGCTGGCTGGGCGTGCTGATCCAGGATGTCACCCAGGAACTCGCCGAGTCATTTGCGATGCAAAAACCGACCGGTGCACTGGTGTCCAAAGTGCTCGACGGCAGCCCGGCGGAGAAAGCCGGGCTGCGCACGGGTGACATCATCCTCAACTTCGCCGGCGCGACCATCGAGCGCTCGTCCGATCTTCCGCCGATGGTGGGCAACACCCATGTCGGCGACAAGATCCCGGTCGAAATCATTCGCGACGGCAAACGTCAGAAGTCGACCATCGAAATTGGTGCTCTGCCGGAGGAACGGCCGGAGCTCGCCGGTGGACCCGAAGCTGAGAAGTCCAAGCTCGATGCCAAACTTAAAATCGCGGTCGTCGAGCCGACCCGCCAACAACGCGAGCAGGCCCAGATTAACGAAGGCGGCGTGCTAATCGAGAATATCGCCGAGGGGCCGGCTTATAGCGCCGGGCTGCGCAGCGGCGACGTGATCCTGCAGATCAATAACCGCAAGATCAGCGGCCTGAAACAATTTCGTGAGCTGGTCGATGGATTAGAGGCGGGCAAGACTGTGCCGATTCTGATCCAGCGCCAGGGCGGACCCTTGTTCCTGGCGATGAAGGTGCCGGCCAAGAATGGTTGACCCAGGCAGCGACACAGCGGCGTCAAGCACGCTTCCGACGCTAACGCTCGTGACACGCCTGGACTGCAGCCTATGCGCGTCCTTTGAGTCCGCGCTGGCGGCCTGGGAGGCGGGACGCGGGCGTTTTCGCTTGGAGGTGGTCAACGTCGATTCCAGCGCGGAACTCGCCGCGCGCTATGGTTTGCGGGTGCCGGTGTTGCTGGCGGGCGAGCAGGAAATCTGCGCATTTCGTTTTCGCGCCGAGCGCGTGGCAACCGCGCTTGATGCTGCCTGAGTCGCGTTTAGACCTCTGCCGGCATCGTGTCGGGCGCCAGTCTGCGCTAGAATCGCCTGCTTTTTGGGCGAACCGCCCGCCGTTAACCGGAGCAACATGCAGCCCCCGAATCGAAACGTTCGCAATTTTTCCATCATTGCCCATATCGACCACGGCAAATCGACCCTGGCTGATCGTTTCATTCAGATGTGCGGGGGCCTGGAAGAGCGCGAAATGGAGGCTCAGGTGCTCGACTCCATGGATATCGAGCGCGAGCGTGGCATTACCATCAAAGCGCAAAGTGTCAGCCTCGACTTTAAGTCCCGTGACGGCAAAACCTACCTGCTGAATTTCATCGACACACCAGGGCATGTCGATTTCAGCTACGAAGTTTCGCGTTCGCTGGCGGCCTGTGAAGGCGCATTATTGGTGGTCGATGCCGCGCAGGGTGTCGAGGCGCAGTCGGTCGCCAATTGCCACACTGCGGTAGAACAAGGCCTGGAAGTGATCCCAGTCTTGAACAAGATCGATCTGCCGTCCGCTGATCCAGAGCGGGTCTGTGCCGAAATTGAGAACATCATCGGCATCGACGCCACCGATGCCATCCATGTGAGCGCCAAGACCGGCGTCGGCATCGCCGATCTGCTTGAGCAACTTGTGCAGCGCGTGCCGCCGCCCAAGGGCATCATTGATGCACCGCTGAAGGCTTTGATCATTGATTCATGGTTCGACAATTACTTGGGCGTGGTGTCGCTGGTGCGGGTATTCGACGGCGAACTGCACCAACGTCAGCGCGTGCGCATGATGTCCACCGGGCGCGACCATGACGTTGATGAGGTCGGCATCTTTACGCCCAAACGTCTCAAGCAGAGCGCGCTGCGCACGGGCGAAGTGGGTTACCTGGTGGCCGGCATCAAGGACATCGACGGCGCTCCCGTCGGCGATACCATCACCGGCTCGGCGCGTCCCGCCAGCGCGGCGCTACCGGGCTTCAAAAAGTCCAAACCGAACGTTTTCGCCGGGCTTTATCCCATCGATTCTGGTGACTACGAAGCGTTTCGCGACGCGCTGGGTAAGCTGCGGCTGAATGACGCGGCCCTGCATTACGAACCCGAAACCTCGGAGGCACTCGGTTTCGGCTTTCGTTGCGGCTTCTTAGGCATGCTCCATATGGAGATCATCCAAGAGCGTATCGAACGCGAGTACAACATCAACCTCATCACCACCGCACCGACGGTCGTCTACGAACTGGTGATGCGCAACGGCGAAATCCGTTACATCGACAATCCGGCGCGTTTGCCCGAACCGAGTTCGGTCGAAGAGACTCGCGAGCCCTTGATCACGGTCGACATCCTGGTGCCACAGGAGTATCTGGGCAATATCATCAGTCTGTGCATCGAAAAGCGCGGTGCGCAGACCAAGTTGAATTTCGTCGGGGGGCAGGTCGCGGTCAGCTATCTGCTGCCGATGGCCGAGATGGTCACCGACTTTTTCGATCGCTTGAAGTCGGTGAGTCGCGGCTATGCCTCAATGGACTACAACTTCGCGCATTACCAAGCCGCCGACATGGTTAAGATCGATGTCTTGATCAATAACGAGAAGGTCGACGCACTTTCGATCATCGTGCACCGTGATCTCGCCCAGCGTCGCGGCCGCGAACTGACCGGCAAGATGCGCGAATTGATCCCACGTCAGATGTTCGATATCGCCATCCAGGCCTCGGTGGGTTCAAAGGTCATCGCTCGCGAAACGGTCAAAGCACTGCGCAAGAACGTCACGGCCAAGTGCTATGGCGGTGACGCCACGCGTAAACGCAAATTGCTGGAGAAGCAGAAAGAGGGCAAGAAGCGCATGAAACAGTTCGGCTCGGTCGAAATTCCCCAGGAGGCGTTCATGGCGGTGCTCAAGGTTGGTAAGACACTATGATCTGGGATTTCTCCGCCATCCTGACCCTGCTGGTGTTCGGCAGTGGCATCATCTGGGCTTGCGACGCGCTGGTGTTCGCGCCAAGGCGTGCACGGGCGGCATTGGCCGAGGCGGGCGCCGTGCCATCGTCGGCGTCAAGTGCGCAGGTGGCATCGCTCGAAGCACCGCAACTGCCCTGGCTGGTCGACTACGCCCGCTCGTTCTTCCCCATCTTTCTGGTGGTTCTGCTGCTGCGGTCCTTCGTCGTCGAACCGTTTCGCATCCCGTCGGGCTCGATGATTCCGACCCTGCTGATCGGTGATTTCATCCTTGTGAACAAGTTCGACTACGGCATTCGTCTACCGGTCTTGAACCGCAAGGTCATTGAGCTTGGCCAACCCGCACGTGGCGATGTAGTGGTGTTCCGCTATCCGCTCGATCCTTCGACGCCCTTCATCAAACGTATCGTCGGTTTGCCCGGTGACACCGTG
>JANLSI010000673.1:0-3472 GCA_031362345.1 Pseudomonadota bacterium | reverse complement strand
GCGCCGATCACCACGATGGTTTCACCGCCGTAGGCATCGGGATCGTCCAGTTGATACTGGACCTCGGGCAGGGTATCGCCGGGCACTTCCATGCGCCGCAGATTGCCTTGCAGACCGATGCCCAACACCACGAACTCGGCGTGCACTATGGCGCCATCGGCGAGTTTGAGTTGAAACGTGCCCTGCTCGCCCTCGATGGCGACCACTTCAGACTTATAGCGAACCTTGGCACCGGACTGCTGGAGTCCCACCTGCCAGGTGGTGAGAATACGTTCGCGGGGTCCGGCTTCGAAACCAATGGCGGCACGCAGGGGCAACTGGCCAGGCTCGGCCATGACGTGCTTGCCCTTCTGATAGCGGTAGATGGTGTTAGCGAGTTGCGGCGCTGCTTCGAGCAGGATGTGCGAGGTGCCGGTCTCGGCGGCGCGTGCAGCGGCGCTCAAACCACCCGGGCCGGCGCCAACGATGGCAATGGTGTAGCGTTCACTCACGCTGCGCGCCTACTTGAGCGCAGCAGCGAGCGTCTGCATCTCGTCGCTGAAGTGTGCAGGTTGGTAAGTGTTCTGGTCGGCGAGGACGCTGTAGAGCACTTTGATCTGAGCAGCGATCGCGCTGCCCTGGCTGGCGCTCCAGCGTTTGGTCTCGGTGAGCGTATCGACCAGCGCGTGCACCCCCATCACCGCCTGCTCGGCGGCGGCGAAGTCGCGATATTCGCCGGCGCTACCGCCCTTCACCAGGCGCTCGAGGATAGTGAAGGTTTCGTCGTTACTGAAATTGTGGCCGCGGACCTGATCCTGAACCTGCTTCAAGACCGCCTGCATGGCCTTGGCGGCGGCCAAAGTCGCATCAAGGGATTGTGTGCTGGACTGATGCAAGTCCCACAAGGACTTGTGCAGTTGCTCGGCCAGCGAGGGCGCGATGGCCTTGGTCAGGTACAGCAACATGAGGACATGCGCATCGTTGATGCGTGGCACACCCGGTGGCAAGCCGGTCGTTTCCCGCGCCGCCCAGCGCGGCTCAGTCAGCGGGTGATGGCAGGCGTGGCAATCGAAGAATGCGAACTCTGGCAGGGCACTCTTGCTCGCCCACTTGTCGCTAATGAAGAGTTCGAAGGTGCGGGTGGCGGCAGCAGTCTGACCAATGGCCCATACTTGAACATGGGGCGCCAACCGTTTGCGTTCACGATAATCGGCGTCGACGCGGTAGTGGGCCGGCTGCAGCAAAGTGTAGGTGTCGAGTTCAAAGGACAAGCGTGGGTGGCCCGCACCCAGCAGGCGATGGTTGGCGAATTTGTCTTGGTTGCCCAGATGGCAGGACAGACACAGCGCCGCGCGCGCCACCGGCTCTTCAGTGCGAACCATGCCGGCCTGGATGTTGTCCTCGCGGCTAGCCTCGCCGGTGACATGCTGGCCCAACCACTTGGAGGCCGGTCCATGGCAGGACTCGCAGCCCACGCCGTCGGACAACTGGAAGCGTTTGCCGCGTACCTCTGCCGGCACGAAGGTGGCGTGACAGCTGAGGCATTCGGGCGCCGTGGCGGCGTTCTCCAGACCGAGCTTATGGGCGATGCGCTGACCCTTGTCTTCGATCAACACCCGATAGGCCTTGGCATGGGCATCGTCGCGATGCCAGCTCAGAAATTCGGTCTGACTGATACGCGCGTCGCCGACTGGATGACCAGCACCGTGGCAGGTGGAACCTGCGCAGGTGACGACACCGAGATATTTGGGCGGGCTAGCGGGGCCTTCCTCGGCCCGCAGCACGCCATGCATCAATGCCAGGAGCAGCGCCAGGACGAGACCGACGCCGCGTCCAGACATCTGCGCATTGGCTCGTGAGCGGGTAGCTGGTCGACACCTCATTACTTCAATCCCGTGCGCATTGCGCGATTACTTGGCCACTGCGGCGGCGAGCTGGTCGAGCGCGACGGCAAAGGCCTTGGCGCGGTAGCGCCGCTCGTCTTCAACGGCGGCATAAACACCATCGAGTGTGAGGCTGGCGCGCTGATAGCGTGCGGCGCTCAGCCCTTGTTGTTCGTAGTCGGCCGCTAGCAAGGTCGCGGCCGACATCGCGATACTTTCCGCCGCAGCAAAGGCCAGCGGCTGCTCGGTGCGGGCTTCAGCCAACAGGGCGGTGATCACCGCATGCAGGTCGCCGCTCTGCTCGCTACGAATCTCCATCGCCTTAGCGAGCGTTGCGACACGATTCTTGAGTTTTTCCAGCACGCGGTCGCGATGGGCAGTGTCAGCCAGCGCGCCTTGCAATTCGTGACTGTCTTCGCGTAGCCGGCCCGCCTCGCTCGGTGCAGCGACACTGGCAAGCGCGCGCAGCACCACCAGCGGCGCGTCGTTGAGACTCAGACCGCCCGGCGCGACACCGGCCCGCGCCTGGTGCTCGCCATCGACGCCAATCGCACGATGGCAGGTCAGGCAATCGTAATTGGCGAGTTCGGGAAACAAGCCCTGGCCATGGGCACGCTTGACTTGCGCGAGCAACTGCTCGGCGGCGCGCAACTGGCCGGCGGCCCACAGTTGCAGATGCGTAGCCAGCGGCTTACGCCGACGATAGTCAGCGTCGGCGACGAAATGATAAGGCTGCAAGGCGCCATAGGTGTCGAGTTCGAAGCGCAGACGCGGGTGGCCCGCGCCGTACAGCGCATGACCCAGCTGCCGCTTGTCGTCCCCCTGATGGCAGGACATGCACAGCGCCGCACGCGGCCCAGGCTGATTGGTCGGATAAAGGCCGGCGGCGATATTGCCGGCGTGCTGTGAGGTCGGTTGCACGTGGGTGGCCAGGAACTGACCGCCCGGGCCGTGGCAGGACTCACAGCCAACACCGTTGTCGAGGCTGAATTTCGGCCCGCGCTGCGCGACAGGCACAAAAGTGCTGTGGCAACTCAGGCACTGTGGCGCCTGGCTGGCGTCGGCAAGCCCGAGTTTAGCCGCGATGGCGCGACCGACATCGCTGCTCAAACTGACAAAGGCTTGGGCGTGCTGGTCGTGCTCCTGCCAGATGAAGCGTTCCTTCATCGACACCGTGGCATTGCGCCACGGCTCGCTGGAGCCATGGCACAGACTGGAACCGCAGGTCTCAACGCCGAGAAAGCGCGCGTCGCAATCAACCGGCAGGCTCAGCAAGCGCTCACCAACCCGCACCAACAAAACAACCAACAGCACCAGCAAGGCGAATGCGCCGCACTCACAAACTATCTGTCCTAAGGAGCTTTTCTCAGATGTCATGCTCAAAATTTCAGGCGCAACTCGGCACGGACGCCGGCCAGATCTTGTTCATGTTCGCGTAGGCCATAGATGGCATCGATGCGGAAAATCCATTGCTTGGATAGCGGCCGCTGATAGCGGGCACCGAAGGCCCCCTGGTGGCCCTTGGCGACACGTCCCACTTCGTTGTCACGGCCCAGGGGATTCAAAGCCGCCACTTCAAACACCACTTGTTGATTGAGCGCGAACAGATA
>JANLSI010000599.1:0-3871 GCA_031362345.1 Pseudomonadota bacterium | reverse complement strand
ATAGCCGGAACCGGCCGTCACATAGTGCATGCGAAAGCCGTTGATGCTGCGTTGCTGATGGGTCCAGATCTCTTTCACGGCGCAATCCTCACGGGGTGGCGGGAGTCTGATCGGGCACGAGCAGTTCGGCATTCTTGTCCTTGACGAACATCACTAGAAACTTTGCGCGCTCGGTCTTGCTCGCGTTGCGGCTTACGATGTGGCGCTCGTTCGGCTGCTCATAGAAAGTCTCACCCTGCTTCAGGACTTTCAGCTCGCCGCCCGCTACCTGCATCTCGATCGCCCCTTCGAGCACGTAGACGAAGGTGTCGGCGGGGTGGCTGTGGGGTGGCGTGCCGGCACCCGGCGCGTATTCGACCGTCACCATGCTGGCCACCGCCGAGGTACGCACAGGGAGTGGCTTCTCCAGGAGAGGCGTGATGAGGGTGCTGGTATCGCCGTTTTCGTCGGCCCGCGCATCGCCACTCGTGGCAGCCACGGCTAGACCGAAAAATAACGAAAGGTAAGCGCTTCGAATCTTCAACATTTCGACTCCCATTTGCGGACCAAGATCCGCGTTGTTATTTCACCGCGAATACATCATAGAGGACGCCGCCATGGTGCGCTTACACCGTGCGGCGTATGGCCGCAGGTGATCGCCCGTAGAGGGCTGAGATGGCCGCATGGAAGGACCGCACGCTGCGAAACCCCGCCTGCCTCGCGATCTCGGTCATGGGCAGGGTGGTGTTGTTGATGAGTCGCTTGGCGCGATGCGTGCGCAAGGTGCGCGCGACATGGGCCGGTGAAGCGTCGAGGTGCGCGGCGAACAGGCGCGACAGATGGCGGCTGCCGATAGCGAGTCGTTCGCAGAGCTCAGCGGTTGTGCCGTGATCGAGCGCGCCTTGTTCTATTAGCCGCAAGGCACGCGCGACGGTGGTACGCGTGCCATTCCAAGCGGGACAGAAGGGCGCGCTCTCCGGTCGGCAACGCAGACAGGGGCGAAAGCCCGCTACTTCTGCGGCGGCCGCGCTGGCAAAGAATGCGACGTTACGGGTCAGAGGTTGCTTGACCCTGCACACCGGTCGGCAATAGATGCGCGTGGTGCGCACAGCGATGAAGAACACGCCGTCATAGGCCGCGTCACGGCGCAGTCGCGCGTCATTGCACAGTTCAAAATCAAGTATCGCCATGTTCTAGACCAAGAGCGCGCAGCACTCAGAGCTTTTCCTTGGCAAACGCCTGTGGCCAGTAGTCGCAGGCGGCAAGACCTTCGAGCGCCAGCCCATAGGGCAATTGGTCGAGCATCGCGCGTTTGACCTGCATGAGCATCGTTTCGCGGGTGAGCCGCGTGGTGAGCGCCGGTCGGCGACGGATCTTGCGGGCCAGTTCCCAGGCGCGCGGCAGCAGTTTGGCTTGGGGCATGACCTCATTCACTACGCCCAGATCCAAGGCTTCTTTGGCCGACAGCTCCTGGCCAGTCATGAGGAAATAACGGCCACGATTCAAACCCAGCAGCATGGGCCACACCACATGCACACCGTCGCCGGGCACGAGGCCGCTGGGGTAATGGGGCGCGTCCTGAAAAGTGGCGTGATCAGCGGCCAGCACGATGTCGCATAACAGCGCGAGCTCGGCGTGCACGGTGGCCGGGCCGTTGACCGCCGCGATCATGGGCGCCTGGATCTCGAGCAGATTCATCAACAGACGCTTGGCGTCCGGCAGCACATGGGTGGCCCACACTTCGGCGCTCACGCCGTCACCGCCGAGATCCTCCTTGTGGATGAAGGTCTCGCCGCTGCCGGTGAAGATGATGACCTTATTCTCAGGGTCAGCGGCGATGTCACCGAAGCAGTAGCCGAGCTCCTGATGGGGTGAGAAACCCCATTCGAGATCGCTGCCACCGGAATGCATGCTGAGCTGCAGGATGCCATCCTCGCGCTCGAACTTGATGTGCTCGTATTTCTGTGAATATTCGGCCAGCGTCGGTAGTTGCATGGAGCCTCTCCTTGTAGATACGGAGAGCGAAGACTGCGCCAGGGGTCGCGCGCTGGGAAGCCTACTCGAAGGGGGGAGGGTGGCGCACGCGGTTCAATTCCAGGCGAGGAAGTTCTCAAGCAACGCCAGACCGGCTTGCGCGCTCTTCTCGGGGTGGAATTGCGTGGCGATGACATAACCGCTGGCCAATGCTGCGGTGAAGGGCGCGATGTAATCGGTGTAGCCGAGTGTCAGCGCAGGATCGTTCGGCACCACGTAATAGCTGTGCACGAAATAGAAGCGCGTGTCGGTGGCGATGCCATGGGTAACGGGGTGATCGTGGGTCCAAGCCACCTGATTCCAGCCCATGTGCGGGATCTTGCGCGGACTGCCATCGGGCGCGGCCGGCGGATGCTGGGGGAAGCGCACCACTTCCCCGGGAAAGATATCGAGGCAGGTGGTGCCGCCATCTTCGGCGCTGTGGCTGACCAGCGATTGCAGGCCGAGACAGATGCCGAAGAAGGGCCGCGTGCGTGCGCATTCGCGGATCACCTCGACCAGACCCTGGTCGTTAAGCCGCGCCATGCAGTCGCCGATCGCACCCTGGCCGGGGAAGACCACGCGGTCGGCGTTGGCGACGGTGCGGGCATCGTCGGCGACTATGATCTGGTGGCGGCTGCCGGACACGGTTTCCAGCGCCTTCACCACCGAACGCAGATTGCTTCCACCGTAATCGATGACAGCGACGGTCGACATCAGCGCAAATCCGAATGCTTGAGTGTTACAGCGCGCCCTTGGTCGAGGGTAGCGCGTCGCCCATGCGGGCATCGGCTGCCACTGCCATGCGCAGCGCGCGGCCAAAGGCTTTAAAAATAGTTTCGATGATATGGTGCGCGTTGCGACCACGCAGGCAGTCGACGTGCAGCGTGCACATGGCGTGATTAACGAAACCCTGGAAGAATTCATGGAACAGGTCGACGTCGAATTCGCCAATGCGCGCGCGTGGAAATTCGACTTCAAAGACCAGACCCGGCCGGCCGGAGAGATCGACGACGACCCGCGACAAGGCTTCATCCAGCGGCACATAGGCGTGGCCGTAGCGACGGATAGCGCGCTTGTCGCCCAGTGCTTTGTGCACCGCCATGCCGAGGGTGATGCCGATGTCTTCGACGGTGTGATGGGCGTCGATGATCAGATCACCATTCGCCTTGATGTCGAGATCGATGATGCCGTGCCGCGCGACCTGGTCGAGCATGTGATCGAGGAAGGGCACACCGGTCGCGAGTGCGGCCAGGCCGGTGCCATCGAGATTAACGGCCACGGCGACCTGGGTTTCCTTGGTGTCGCGCGTGATGCGGGCGGTACGAGCGGTCATCGGATAAGGCTTCGATAGAGCTGAAATGGGCGAGCGCGGGCTACATTAACAGATCCCATCGGGCTTGGCCTACGGCGCGGCTGTGCAGGACGAGAGCATGACAGACATGATTGATGACGACGCTATCGCCGGCGTCGAACAATGGTTGCGCGGACTGCAGGACCGCATCTGCGTCGGGCTGACAACGCTCGATGGCCAGGCGAATTTTTGCGAAGACGCCTGGACCCGCGCCGAAGGCGGCGGGGGCCGCACACGGGTGATGACCGCAGGCGCGGTGTTCGAGCAGGCCGGCGTCAATTTCTCCCACGTCACGGGCACCACCTTGCCACCGGCTGCTACCGTCCGCCGGCCGAAGCTGATCGGACGTAGCTTCCGCGCCATGGGCGTGTCCTTGGTGGTGCATCCACACAACCCCTACGTGCCGACCGCCCACGCCAACGTGCGACTGTTGGTCGCTGACGCGCCGGGCGAGGCGCCGGTGTGGTGGTTCGGCGGCGGTTTCGATCTCACGCCCTATTACGGTTTCGAGGAAGACGCCATCGC
>JANLSI010000590.1:0-1784 GCA_031362345.1 Pseudomonadota bacterium | reverse complement strand
CGGATATCAACCGCGACATCAGTTGAGCGCCGTTAGTGCTCTTCAATGGGTCAGAAAAAGGGGTTTGGTCGATGCTGTGCGTGGCCTGGTGGCATGCGCACATCGTTTGCACCTTGAAACAAGAAAGTGATCAGTGAACATCATGCCGGCCTTGCACCGGCATGATGTCGTCACGTGGCTAGACCTTCAGCGCGCCATGCTGAAATCCGCCGGTGGATAGAAGGACTTGCCGCCCAGCGCATCCACTGCTTCCCAGAAATCAGGGCCTGAATTCAGTTGGCCGATTTTGTCCGGGTCGAGCATGTTGGACTGCCGTCGATAGTTCCAGCTGTCGGGGCACAAGCGCACCGCTTCCTTGAAGTGATGCTTGGCGCGCGCCAGTTCACCCTTGTTATACAGATGTCGGCCGAGACGCACGTGGGTCGCCGCCACTACGTCGTCCTGCTTGGGACCCCGCATGCGCTTGCGCACTTCGTCGGGCGGCAACACATTGCGGCTCTTGGCACCGTGCTTCGCCCAGTCGCGCAGCGCATCGACATAGGCGTTGCGGATCTCGGCACCTTGCGCGGCCGCCGCGTCAGGAATCTCGAAGGTTTCGCGATTCATGTGCTGCACCATGTCAGCACTGCCCGCCGATTCGGCCGGACGCACGATATGGCCGTGCTCGTCTATCCACACGCCTTGCGGCACGTTGATCATGCCGAACAACTCGGCCACCACGTGGGCCTCGTCGATCAGACAGGTGTAGGTCGGCGGTGCCTGACGCGCCCACAGATCGTCCGACCAGCCCATCAGGCGCGCCAACGTCGCTGGGCGCTCTTTGCAATCGGCGGCGCGTATGCCCGTTTCGACGGCTGCTTTGCCGGCGGTATCGAACGCGACGGCGATGATCTCGAGGCCTTCGCCCTTCAGCTCTTCGTAGACTGCCTGCCACACGGACAGGTCAAACGAACAGCCTCAGTAGGAACCCCAGGAATACATGAAGACTTTCTTGCCGCGGAAGTCCGACAGTGAATGCAGCTTGCCGTCGATGTCGGGCAGGGTGAAGTTGGGGGCTTCGAGTGAAAACAGCGCATCGTGGCGCGTGGAGACCGATTCGCCAAAGGCCAACGCATCGTCATCGCGCACCATGGGCTGACCCATGTGAGCCGTAAACGCGGCCAGGTCGACGCGCCCGCTGGCGTCAGTCCAGGCCGGTTGGGTGCGCACGCAGGCGTCGCCGCGGCACAGTCCTTGGGTTTCGAGTTTCCAGCCGGTCGCGGCAGCCATGTCGGCCGGCGTCAGCCACAGATGGCTACCGTCGACCGAGGCGTTCACGCCCTCGGTCACACGGTCGTCGTAAAGAATGGTGGTGTTGCTCATGAATTGAATCCTTGCTGGGGCGCCAAACGCGCGGGGGGCTCAATGTATCCCCGTGGGTGACGCAGGGGAAGCGCACGCGCATCACTTGGGCATTGCACTCACCAGCAATGCCGCCGACGCCGCAAATACTGCACCGGCCCAGAAGGTCGTGGCGGCGCCAAACAACTCCCACAGTACGCCGGCTAGCGCGCTGGCCAGCAACATCGCCACACCACTGCTCAGATTGAAGACGCCGAATGCCGAGCCGCGCAGGGCCACGGGTGCGTGGTCTGCCACCAGCTTGGCGAGCAGGCCCTGGCTCAAGGCCATGTGCAGCCCCCATAGCGCAATGCCGCTGAAAATCATGGTGAGACCGGTGCCGAGCGCGAGCAGGACATCGGCGGCGATGAGGGCCGCCAAGCTTGCCAGCAGCAGCCCGCGCG
>JANLSI010000577.1:0-3874 GCA_031362345.1 Pseudomonadota bacterium | reverse complement strand
AGACCTGCACCCACCGACTCGCCACCGGACAGCACCGCGCGCAGCTTCAGTTTGTAACGGCTCAAGGGATTCTCGACAGTACGCATGAGCTTCAGCATGGTCGGCGTCAGCAGCGCCAGGGTGACGCCATGCTGGTCGAGGATGCGATAGGCTTCCTCGGGCTCAAAGCCCTTCATCGCCGTCGCCACCACCTTACAGCCATGGAACCAGCCTGGCATGATGACGTCCATCAGGCCCGCCATCCACGCCCAGTCGGCCGGTGACCACAGGCAGTCGCCGGTCTGCGGAAAGAAGTCGTAGATGAACTCGAGACTGGGCATGTGGCCGAGCATCATGCGATGGGGCTGCACCGAGCCCTTGGGCATGCCGGTGGTGCCAGAGGTGTAGCTGATCCAGGCGATGTCGTCGGCACGAGTCTTGACGTTAGTGAACTGCTCGCTGGCGCCTTCGATAGCCTTCCAGAAGTTGGTCGAGCCTGCCGGTTCGCCGTCGATCACCAGCACGCGCTCAAGCGTGGGGCAGTCCTTGCGCACCGCCGCGACCTTGGGATAGTTGGCGCTGTCGGTGATCAAGACCTTGGCCCCACAGTCATTCAGGCGGTAGGTGATGGCATCGCCGCCGAACAGCACTGAACAGGGTCCGGACACCATGCCACCTTTCCAGCAAGCGACATGGCCGATAGCACATTCCGGATCCTGCGCCAGCAGCAGGGTTACGCGGTCGCCGCGCTTGAGGCCATAGCTGGCAAGGGTATTGGCCAGTTGATTGGCGTACTTGCGAACATCGGTAAAAGTGTAGGTGTGGAGCTTCTTCTCGGTGTCCTCATAGACCAGTGCAATACGCCCGGCGTCGTCGGCCCAGCGGTCACAGACATCGTCGGCGATGTTGTACAGCGCTGGAATGTTCCACTTGAAGTTGCCGTAGACCTCCTCGTAGGTCGTGCCGCGCTTGAGTAGATTTGTCATTGACTCCCCCGATTCGACTTTGACTGGCAGCCTGGCTGGCTACGGGGTCATGAGCTGCCCCCAGCACGCCCCTGCGGCCGATGTTATGTTTCCCGCCGACTCGCGGGGGCGTAAAGATAGCATGGCACGCGGCCTGCACGACCAGGCCTGGCACGCTTGCGCGTGGCGAATTTTCCAAACTCACTCGCGTGCATCGCAGCATCAGTGCGACCTGGGCGCACCGACCCGCTTGCCGTATACGGGTGAGCGTGGACAGGGCAGCCCCGACTCGCCCTTGACCCCGTGTGTGAAGCCCTCCTACAGTCCCCCGGCGTTCGTCGCCGCTTTGCCACCGGTACAATGACCATCGGCGCGCGCGACATCACCATCACAACATCGCTGACTAGCCTGCGGCGCACGTCGCTCGGCGCCGACGTCAAGCGATGCAGCGCGAGAGCAGGAGGGATCGGTGCAATCCATGCAGCGCTTCGAGAGCGCCTTCGCGCACACCGTGCTCACCCACCGCCTGCGGGTGATCATCGCGAGTCTGGTGCTGGTGGCAGCCGCCAGTGTCGGCATCAAGAATCTCTACCTCGATTCAAGCTACGAAGTGTTCTTCGCTGCTGATAATCCACAGCTGCAGGACTTTCAGGCCCTCGAGCGGATCTATTCCAAGGACGACAACATCCTCATCGCACTGGCGCCGCGCGATGGTCAGGTGTTCAGCCGCGCGACGCTGGCGGCCATCGAGGACCTCACCCGCGCGGCCTGGCAAGTGCCCTACTCTCACCGCGTCGACTCGATAACCAATTTTCAAACCAGCTCGGCCCACGACGACGACTTGCTGGTCGAGGACATGGCCAAGGACGCCGGTAAACTCACCGACCTCGAACTTGCTCGCGTGCGCAGCCGAGTGCTCGCCGAGCCGTCCTTGCTGCATCGCCTGATCTCGTCCGACGGACGCGTCACGGGCATCAATATTAGGATTCAGATCCCCCACGAACTCGCGACCCGCATGACCCCCGAAGTGGTGGACTACGTGCGCAGGCTGGTGAGCGCTTGGAAGACGCGCCATGACGGCATCGACACCTACCTGACCGGCATCGTGGTGATGGACAACGCCTTGTCCGAGGCCTCCGTGGCCGACATGAAGGGCCTGGTGCCGGTGAGTTTCGCGGTCATGGCGCTGAGCTTGGGACTGCTGATCGGCGGCTGGGCCGGCACCGCCGTGACGCTTGCCATCATCGGCCTGTCGACCCTGGCCGCGATGGGTCTGGCCGGGTACGCCCACCTGCCCATCACACCGCCGACCTCGGTCGCGCCGATCATCATCCTCACAGTCGCGGTCGCCAACTGCGTGCATCTGTTGACTGGCTATCGCGAAGAATTGGCGCGCGGCCAGGCACGATTGGCGGCGATGGACACGAGCTTGCGCCACAACCTGTGGCCAGTGCTGCTGTGCAGTGTCACCACCGCGATTGGCTTTCTGACCTTGAACTTCTCCGACATTCCACCCTTCAACCAACTCGGCACTATCGTGGCCGTCGGCGTGGCGGTGGCACAACTATTGGCCATCACCTTCCTGCCGGCCGTGATGACCTATCTGCCGATCAAGGTCAGCGCCACGGAACACCGCCATCGCGAACGCATGGCGCGACTCGCGGACTTCGTTATCCGCCACAGCCGCGCACTGCTGTGGGGTTCGAGCCTGGTGACCGTGGCCCTTATCGCCAATGTGCCGCGCAACGAACTCAACGATGTATTCGTCAAATATTTTGACCGCTCGTTGACCTTTCGCACCGATACCGACTTCATCCTCGAACACCTCACCGGTTTGTATACCGTGCACTTCTCGCTCGCCGCCGGCAGTTCGGGCGGCATCGCCGAGCCGGATTTCCTGCACCAAACCGAAGACTTTGCACAGTGGCTGGAAAAGCAGCCCGAGGTCATCCACGTCGATCGCATCAGCCAGGTCATCGCACGCCTGAACCGCAACCTGCATGGGGATGATCCCGCTTACAACCGCCTGCCCGACGAGCGCGAACTGGCGGCCCAGTACCTATTGCTCTACGAAATGTCGCTGCCCTATGGGCTCGATCTCAACAATCAAATCAACGTCGACAAATCGGCCACCAAGGTCTCAATGATCCTGCGCGTGCTGTCGAGCAAGCAGATGCTCGCGCTTGAGCGACGCGCACTGGCGCGACTCGCCAGCCATGCGCCGGCGGTCAAATCGTCCAGCGTCGCTGGCACCGCCCTCATGTTTTCTCACATCGGCGGCACCAATATCCGCTCGATGCTGCTTGGCACGGTACTCGGCATCGCAGCGATTGCGATACTGCTGATGGTGGCGCTGCGCTCGGTGCGCATCGGCTTGCTGAGCTTGCTGCCTAATGTGCTGCCGGCCGGCATGGCGTTTGGCGTGTGGGGCATCTTTGTCGGTGACGTCGGCCTGTCGTTGTCGCTGGTTACCAGCATGACGCTGGGCATCGTAATCGACGACACTATCCACTTTCTTGCCAACTACACCCGCAACCGCCGTGAATCGGGCATGGACGCACGTGCCGCGATCCGCGCCGGGCTCGCCACCGTCGGTCGCGCCCATTTCATTACCGCCACGGTGCTGGTGATCGGGTTCTTGACCCTTGGCACCTCGAGCTTTGCACTCAACTCGGGTATGGGACTTATGACCGCACTCGTCATCGTGCTGGCGCTGCTTGCCGAATTCCTGTTCCTGCCACCGCTGTTGATCCATTTTGAGGACGCTGACCACGATGCGCCGCCTGTTGCTCACTCTCTTGATCGCCCTGCTGCCGTTTGAACTTAGCGCCGCAAGCGCCGAGGCACGCGGACTGGCCTTGTTCACCGCAGCCGACCAGCGCGATCGCGGCTGGGGGGATGGTCGCGCCGAACTCGAGATGATCCTGCGC
>JANLSI010000509.1:0-3017 GCA_031362345.1 Pseudomonadota bacterium | reverse complement strand
GCACCGCAGGGCAGCCCGAAGGGCCGTCCGATCTCGCCCACCCGACGCGCGCCGCCCGCCTGACGCGAACGCGCGAACGCTCAAGGAGCAGAAGCCAAAGCCGCAGCCAACACCCGATCGACCATCACGCCGCTCTGTCCCAGGTAGTTCGACGGATCGAGCATCCTGAGCAGCGCCGCCCGGTCGGCATGCGGCGCGATCTGCGGATGCGCCGCCAGCAGATCGATCAACGGCTTCTTCGTGGCCAACGATTCACGGCACAGGTCGTAGACCAGGTCGTGCGCGGCCTCGCGGCCGAGCGCACGGCCCAAGCCCATCATCACCGCTTCGCTCATCACCAGGCCGCCGGTCATCTCGATGTTGCGCATCATCGCCGCCGCATCGACTTCGAGCCCTTCGACGATGGCGCGCGACTGCTTCAGCGCGCCAGCCATCAGGCAGAAGGCCTCGGGCAGCACGATCCATTCGACTTCCCACGGGCCGGTCGAGCGCTCGTGGTCGGCGACCATCGCATCCATCAACGCCGCGGCGTGCTGGCGCACCACGCTGATGGCGGCGTGGATGTAGCAACTGGCGATCGGGTTGCGCTTCTGCGGCATCGTGCTGCTGCTGCCGCGGCCGTGGTGGTACGGCTCGAAGACCTCGCCGACTTCGGTCTGCATCATCAGCTTCACGTCCATGCTGAGCTTGCCCAGCGTGCCGCCGATCAGGCCCAGCACCGCACCCACTTCGGCGATGTTGTCGCGCAGCGTGTGCCAGGCGATCAGCGGCTGCTTCAGGCCGAGTTCGGCGCACAGGCCGGCTTGGGTTTGCATCGCACCGGTTTCGAGTGAGGCCAGCGTGCCGGCGGCACCCGCAAATTCGCCGACCAGCACACGCTCGCGCAACTGCGCGATGCGTTCGCGGTGGCGCAGCACGCTGGACAGCAGCCCGGCCATCTTGAAGCCGAAAGTCACGGGAATAGCCTGCTGCAAATTGCTGCGGCCGATGACGGGTGTGAGGCGGTGCGCCTTCGCGAGCTTGGCCAGCGCGGTGGCAATCGCCGCCAGCTCGTCGTCGACCAACGTCAGCGCCTGGCGAATCTGCAACACCGTGGCCGTGTCGGTGATGTCCTGCGTGGTCGCGCCCCAGTGCACGTACTCACCGAGCTTGTCGCGGCAGAGCTGGTTGATCTGCGTGACGACGCCCAGGATCGGGTAGCCGATGCGTTCGGTCTGCTGGCGCAAACGCGCCATGTCGATCTGCTCCAGGTGGCAGTGGCTGATGATTTCTTCGGCCGTGCCAGAATCGGTGCCGGCCGTGACCCTCGATCGCAAATGTGGCTCGGCGCAGCAGGCCATGGATTTCGCCGCGCAGGGCGTGATCGCCGGTGCCTATGACGTGGTCATCGCCGGCGGTGTGGAGATGATGAGTCTGGTGCCGATGCGTGTTAATCGTATGGGTAAGGACAACGAAGGTTCGCGCTTTCATGCCCGTTACCCCGACGGTTTGATTCGCCAGGGCATCTCGGCCGAATTGATCGCGGCGCGCTGGGGCATCTCACGTGAAGCGCAGGATGCGTTCTCGTTGCGCTCCCATCAGCTGGCCGGCGCCGACAGCGGCGTGGTGCGTGACATCGTGCCGCTCGAAGTCGAGAGTGTTGATGGTCGTAAGACGGTTACGAAGGACGAAGGCGTGCGCGCTGATTCGACGTTGGAGAAGCTGGCAAGCTTGAAGCCAGCCTTTGAAGATGCAGCCATGGCCGCGCGTTACCCTCAGATCCGTTGGAGTGTGACGGCCGGCAATGCCAGCCAGGTCACCGATGGCGCGAGTGCGATGTTGATCATGGAAGAGCAACTCGCCCATAGTCTGGGCTTGAAACCGCGTGCCGCCATCACCCATTTCGCCGTCATGGGCGACGACCCGCTCATGATGTTGACCGCCATCATTCCCGCCACGCGCAAGCTTCTGAAGCGTGTCGGCCTGGGCATAGGTGCAATCGATGCCTATGAGGTGAACGAAGCCTTTGCGTCCGTGCCGTTGGCCTGGGAGAAAGATCTCGGCGCGGATCCCGACAAGCTGAATGTGTTTGGCGGCGCCATCGCCCTTGGCCATCCGGTCGGTGCGTCGGGCGGGCGACTGGTCGCCAATCTGCTGCGCGCGCTGGAAACGCGCAAGGCTCGCTACGGTCTCGTCACCATGTGCGAGAGCGGTGGCATGGCCAATGCGACCTTGATCGAACGTTTATAAAACACACTGAGGGAAGCCCCATGGCCGGACGCGTACAAGACAAGGTCACGATCATCACTGGCGCCGCTTCGGGCATCGGTCAGGCCTGCTTCGAGCTCTTCGCCAGTGAAGGGGCGACGGTGATTGGCTGTGGTCGACGCCTCGCGCCGCTGGAAGAGAATCTTGCCAAGGTTCAGGCCGCCGGTGGTCAGGGCATGGTGATGTCAGCGGATCTCGCCAAAGTCGAGGACGCCAATCGCGTGGTGGAAGAAACCATCAAGACCTATGGTCGGGTCGACGTGCTGGTGCATTGCGCCAGTGTCGGCTGGAGCTGGAGTCATCAAAGCCCGAATTCCATGAACGACGTAGCCACCACGCCACCGGACAAATGGCTGGAAGTGATCGCGATTAATCTCAACGCCGCCTTTTACCTCTGCCACGCCGCGCTGCCCGACATGCTCAAGCGCGGCAATGGGTCGCTGGTGATGGTCGCCAGCATTTCCGGCATGGTCGGTATGAAGACCGCCCATACCTACTGCTCGGCTAAGGGCGGCGTCATCAATATGGTGCGCGCCATGGCCAATACCTATGGCGGCCAGGGCGTGCGATCCAACGCAGTGTGCCCAGGCTATACCGACACGCCGATGATCGCCGAGGTCATGGGGATCTTCGACGACGAGCGCGAAGCGAATTACCTGACGCCCATGGCGCGCGCCGGCACGCCGATGGAAATGGCCTATGGCTGTTTGTTCATGGCGTCGGACGAAGCGAGTTATGTGAACGGCGCCATCCTGCCCATCGACGGTGGC
>JANLSI010000497.1:0-6247 GCA_031362345.1 Pseudomonadota bacterium | reverse complement strand
ATGCACGCCCCACAACACCGGCACGCCCAAGGCGTAGCGCGCGATCAAACCACCGATCAGATCGGCGTGGCACAACCAGGTCTGGACCAGATCCGGCGTAAACCCGCGTAGCGCCCGCCGTAGTGCCAAGACACCGCGTGGCAGATCGCGGCTGCCGCGCAGGCCCAGTTCAAACACCGGCACGTCCAGCGCGCGCAATTGATCCGCGACCGCGCCGCCGGCCGTCAAAGAAAATACTTGCAGGTCGTAGCTCGCGCGCGGCAACGTGGCGCACAGTCGCGCCAGCATGAATTCGGCGCCGCCGCCGCCGAGACCGGTGATGACATGGGCGATACGCACACCCATCTAGCAGCCGGTGAACAAAGCCGTCAGCATTCCGCCACCACTTGCGCAGCGATCGCGCGCCAGTCGAAATGCGCTTGCGCATAGGCGCGTGCGCGCTGGCCCAGGCGAGCGAGTTCATCGCGTCCCAGCGCCGCGACCTGCTCAATCACGCGCGCCAGATCAGCGACGTCGTCGGGCCTATGGGTAAACAGCCAGCCTTCGCCTTCGAGTTCAGCGATGCCCGGCAGGCGCGCCGCAATGACCGCCTTGCCGCAGGCGGCGTAGTCACGGATCTTGATGGAGGACGAACCGATCTCGGCATTGCGACCCAGGGTGTAAGGCGCCAGTGCAATGTCGAAATCGTTAATGACGGCGGCGGCGTCGGTTGCCGCGACCCGCCCGAGGAAGCGCACGCGCGCGTCGAGGCCGAGCGCGGCGCTACGTCCACGCAGTTCATCCGCCAATGGGCCATCACCGGCAATGATGAATTCCAGATCGTGGGCATCGTGCAAGGCGTGCAGCGCCGCCAGTGCGGTTGCCACGCCCTGCCAGGGATTCAACAGGCCAATGAATCCGAGCCGCAGGCGCCCATGACGCGCTGCCGTCTCACGCCGGGGTTTGAATTTTTCAAGATCGGCACCGTTGCCCAGCACGAATACACGTTCGCGCGGACAGCCGCCGTCGATCAGCAGGCGCGCGAGGCCTGCGGTCACGCAGCGCGAACGATGGGCGTAGCGCGCGGCGCCGATCTGGGTCCAGCGTTCGAGCGCGATCATGAAGGTTCCGCCACCCCGCACGCGTCGCTCGCTGGCGGTCCAGCCGTTGTGTTCCACCACCACCCGCATGCCGAGCAGCCGTGCCAGCAGCACCTGCACGACGCACAACAACGTGACGCGCACGTATAAGGTCTGCATGCGCCACACCAAGCGCCCATAGACGATGACAGGTAATTGCCACAAGGCATCGCAAGAGCCGGGCAAGCCCAGCGGGGTGGTCGAAGGGGTGAGCACGACCTGCGGTGTGAACTGCGCCAGCGCGGCTGCCGCAGCGACGCGCGCCGGTGTCATCATGCGCACCTTGTGACCGGCGGCGATGAAATGGGTGAGCAAGGCCGACTGATGACCGGCATCGCCTTCGCCACGGCCAAAGTCGACGAGGTTGCCGAGCAGCACGCGTTTCGGCGCGGCGCTGGCGCGATTCATGGCAAGGCCTCGTAGAGCGCCAGCAATTTGCAGCTCTGGCTCTGCCACCCATAGCGGGCGGCGAGCGCCGCCAGGCGCGTGGCATCGGGACGCAGTTGCTGGCGACGCCGATAGACATCGCGCATGGCAGCGGCGATGGCGTCGCTATGGTCGCCGCGCACCACCACGCCATTGCCCGCCTGCGCGACAAAGCGGCGCTGTTCCAGCAAGTCCGAGGCGCAGATCGGCAGCCCGGCGAAGGTCGCTTCGAATAATTTGTTCGGCAGCGAATAGCGATAACTCAAACAAGCATCCTGGCCCAATACTACCGCCAGATCCGCCGAGCGAATAAAGTCTATGACCTCGAAGGGTGGCACTGCATCGACCAGATGCAGGCGCGCCGCCACGCCTAGAGCCTGCGCGCGCTGGACCAGGCTCGCGGCGAAACTGGCGTCACGCCCACCAACACAGGCCAGATGTAGTTGCGGCCACGCGCTCAACACCGGCAACACTTGATCGACGCCGCGCTGGGGCGCGAGACGACCGACATAGACCGCCAGCGGCACCTCGACTGCCAAGGCCAACTGCGCACGCAAACCTCGCAGCGCGGCACGCTGCTCGGCCAGATTGGGACTGTTCATCACCACCACTGGCAGTGGGATCTCGCACACTCGCGCCAGATGGGCGGCGATGCTGTCGGAGACCGTGATGACGCGCGCAGCACGACCTATCAGGCGCGATTCCAGCCAGCCCAGCACGCGACTCTCAAGCGCCGAGAGGCCAATGCTATGACGTTCTAATTCGTGGGCGTCGTAGACCAGACGCGCGCCTAAGCGCTGCGCCAGCGCGACGCCGGCGGGCAGGGTTTCGAGATCGTGGGCATGCACCACGCGCGCTTGCTGGCCGACGCAGGCTTGCAGGGCGGCACGGCGGATGACGCCGTGACGACACAGCTTGAGCATCAGCCGTGCTGCGCCGTAGTTCATCCAACGCGGCGTATGTGCCGCCGTCGCCAAGCACTGCGGCGAACCATGCGACGCTGGCAGTGGCGTACGTCGCGCGCGCAGGCGCGTGATGAGCGCCTGCGCCCAGCGCGGCAACGCCGCCAGCAACGACATGTCGACCCGTCGCAGATGCACACCGTCCTGCATGGCATCGCCAAGACCGCCATGCTGGTTGTCGCAGCACACGCTGACGCGATAGCCGGCCTGACTGAGCGACTGCGCCTCCTTCAGCACCCGGGTGTCATTGACGCAGGTGTTGCCGACCAGCATCAGGACCGCGTCGGCCTCAGCCACGGGCGTCCTTGTGACGCGCCGGCCTCATACCAGGTCCTCGTCGAACTGCAGCGCGGCGACGGCGCGCGAGGCCGGGTTGTGCGCGGCGGCGGCCTTCGCTTCGACCAGCATCGCCGCCAAGACCCGGCGATTGTCTTCGGCCCAGGCCGGCACACAGCGCGTCAGGCGCCCATCGGCGCGCACCAGCAACACTTCGTCCAGCGCGGCGAGCGCGCCGGGTAGGAAGCTCGCCAGCGGCCCACAGTGGATCACCACCGTCTCGCGCCCATCGATGTCCGCCATGGCGGGCGCCACCACCAGCGGCGCGGGCGGGGCCGGTAGCGCGTCGGCAGACGCCGCGCCGGTCCACTGGTCAGGCAGCAGTTCGACCAGGCGATAGTCGACGAAGCCGATGCATGGCGGCGCGCCAGCCACGTGTAGCAGATTCATGAGCGGCAGCAATTGCTCGCGCGACGGTGGACGCAGCAGCAACAGGCCGACACGCCGGCCGGCGCGCCACTTCAACCGCACATCGGTGTCGCTGGCCAGATCGCGCACCACCACACTCATGCTCTCCACCGTGTGCGGCTCGGCCGACGGCAGCGCGGCCTGCAACAACTGCGCATGACGACTGATGACGGGATAGAAGCGATTGAGCGCAGTGAACATGCCGGCAATATTGCGGCAACCCGCCGAGAAGTAATGCAAGGCCACCACATAGGCCAGGAACTGCGCGATGGATTCGCCGCTGAACAAGACCTCACGGCCTTTGACGGCCAGCACCATGCCGAGCACCACCGCCGCTGCCAGGCCCGCCACCAGTCGACTCTGATCGATCACCAGCAGACTGTCGTAATAGGTCTGACCGGCGCGCCCATAGGCGCGCCCGCGCAGGTGATCGCCAAAGTTGACCGGCGTCTTGCCGGGCTCCTGGTAGAGCGCCTTCAACAACTCATTACGTTCCAAGGCGAGCTCGCCCGTCACGGTTTCCTGCTGATGGGAGAGTTTGATGGCGTGGGCATTGACCCAGTACAGCGCGAGCGCCGACAAGGCCAGGATCACCAGCACGCCGAGCGTGGTGAGAAAATCGAGCCTGAGTAGGGCCGCCAATGCGACCACCGTCTGCACGGCCGGCACGAATGCACCGACGATGCGTTTGACGAAGCCAGCGCTGTAGCGCGGAATAGTCACCAGCAGCCGCGCGAAGCGCGCCTTCTCGGCCGCGTCGTTGATGATCTTCAACCCCGGCACCGGCAGCTGTGCGGCGATGTTGAACACGCGCCGGCAGACGTATTGCTCGTAATCGAGCATGAAGCGGAATATGTCGCGCTGCGCGCGGTACTGCACATAGGTGGCGAGCAGCAGCAAAGTCGAGATGACGGCAACGAAGACCCCGAACTCATCGGCGCTGAGCGCAAAATCGAACAGCGGCGTGTGAAATTCAGTGGGCTCGGCACGCTCGAAATGGCGCACCACGTACAGCACCAAGCCCAGCGCGCCGACCTGAGCGCCGAGCCCGATGACGCCCAGCACCACAGCCGACGCGATGGGAAATTTGAAATGACGCAAGCACTCGCCGAGCACCAGGGTGACGCCGGTGCAATAGGTCCGCACCCGCGCCCACTGCACGCCGAAGGCACTCGCGCGGCGCCGCCACCACGACCCCAGGCCATTCATCGTGCCAGGCCCTCCAGCACACACACGGTGGTCCATCGCGAACGCGCGCAGCGACTGTCATGACGCACAAGCGCATGCAGGGTGTTGGGGGGTTCGCGCAATGGAGTCATTGCGGCTCTGATGCAGGCATGGGCGGCTATTGTGGCATGGCCGACGGCGGCTCTGGAACCGCGCGGGCGTGCAGCGCTTACAATGCGCGCCGAACACCATTCGGCGACGGCCATCCTGGACACCCCCATGCTTCATCGCCAGCCACGCAGCGCCCCCGCCTGGCACCGCGCCAGCCTATGACCCGCGTCGTAATGGCGGTCAATAACGCCGGCAGTAACGACTATCGCGTGGTCAAGAGCGCCGAAGTGCTGGCCGCCGCTGGTTACGAATGCGTAGTGGTCGGCCTGCGCAGCGGCGACCTGCCGGCGCGTGAAACGATCAACGCCGTACACTACGTGCGGGTCAGCCTGGCGCGCAGTCGCTGGGCGCTATTGCCGGCCCTGGTATCGGGCGGCGCGCTGCTGTGGAATCGACTGCGCAAGCCACCGCCCCTACCCATTGCGGACACGCCGACGCCGTTGCTCACGAGCCGCCACAGCGGGCCGTCAGCGGCGAACAGCGACGCGCCGACGCGCCATTCGCTGCGCGCCTGGCTACGCCGCCGCCTGCAGAATTTTCGCCCTGCCACCGCGCCGCTCAGCGTGCGTTTGTTATTCGCACGCTTGCTGCAGGCCTATCTGCCCGCGCTGCTGGCGCTGGACGCGGACATCTACCATGCCCATGAATTGTGGATGCTGGAAAGCTGCGCGCTGGCGGCCCGCGCGCGCGGCGCACGGCTGTTCTACGACTCCCATGAGCTTGAGCCGCACCGCAATCTCGACTGGTGCCCGGCCTCGAACCGGCGGCGCATCGCCTATGAACAGCGCTACATCCATGCCGCCGACGCGGTATTCACGGTCTCGCCTGGTGTCGCGCGCGAACTCATGGGTATCTACGGCTTGCCGAGCGTCGGCATATTGCGTAATACGCCGTGGCTGGCACGACTGCGCAGCGCGCCCTGCGGCTTGCGCACGACACTGGCGCTGGCCGATGGCGTGCCGCTGGTGGTCTACACCGGCCTGGTCACGCGCAATCGCGGACTGGAACTGGTGGTGGCGGCTCTGCCTGCCCTGCCCGCCTTTCATCTCGCCTTGGTCGGGCGCGCCGAGTCTCAGACCGCGGCGGCACTCGCAACGCTGGCCGACCAACTCGGTGTCGCCGCGCGTGTGCATCACCTTGCGCCGGTGCCACCCGAGGAATTGATCGACTTCATTGCCAGTGCCGACGTGGCTGTGATCGCCGCGCCCGACGTGTGCTTGAGCTATCGCTATTCGCTACCGAACAAATTGTTCGAGGCGCTATTTGCCAACCTGCCGCTGGTGACTTCCGATTTGGAGGACATGCGCGATTTCGTCACGGCCCATGGCCTGGGTGAGGTCTTTGCCCAGGGCGATGTCGCGGCCTTGAGCGCGGCGCTGCGCAAGGTCGTCGAGCAGCGCGGGCGGTATATCGATGAAGCGCAACGCGAGCAGCTGCGGGTTGAGTACTCGTTCGATCACGAAGCAGGTGATCTGCTGAGCTGCTATCGCGAGCTCGCCGCGCGCGGCGCGCGCGCTTCTACTGCCGGCGGCCGACGTTGGTAGGCGATCAGCAGCCGCGTTTCGCCAGCCACTTGCCAAGTGTCGGACGCACTCAGCGTGTGGTAAAGCGGCAGCCGTTCGAACCAGTTCGGTATCGAGGCTTTCCTCAAAACCACCG
>JANLSI010000131.1:0-2802 GCA_031362345.1 Pseudomonadota bacterium | reverse complement strand
CGGAGTTCACTACTCACTTCATCGGTGCGCCGACGAAGTAGCCCTTCGGGTGACAAAGATGGCCGGCACGGCACGGGCAATCCGTGTCCTGGTGGTACATGGCGCGTGCCCCTCAGCGAGGGGCTCGCGGGTTTGTGCTGGCCTTGTCCGCAGGACAACTGCCGCGACCGAGCTAGTTTTGTGCAAGACATGACCAACGCCGCCGTCCTTCTTCGCTGCTTGCCCCTTACTCGGACAAATTTTCGGGTTGCGTTGACGCCGCCTGGCCTCGCAGCCTTGCGCTTTGTGTTGATGGTTGCCCTCGGTGCCGCACCGTTTGCACTACACGCGGCCGGTCCGCTCCCCGTACCTTGTTCATCCTGCGGCACCGGTGGTCTGGGTTTTGCCGTTCCGGGGGTCGCGACAGTCACCACCCGTGGCAGCGCCATGACCGTTACACAAAAGCCCGCGCGCGCGGTGCTGAACTGGCAGAGTTTCAATATCGGCAAAGGCAACGCAGTGCAATTCAAGCAGCCGTCAGCCAATGCGATCGCGCTCAACCGTATTTTTCAAGACAGTCCTAGCGAGATCTTCGGCAAGCTCAGCGCCAACGGTCAGATCTATCTCATCAATCAGAACGGCATCCTGTTCGGCCGCTCAGCGCGGGTCGATACCAACTCCCTGGTCGCTTCCAGCCTCGACATGAGCGACAAAATTTTCAACAAGCCCGGCATCGCCGGCGCCATCAACGGTGTTAGCGGCGAGCAAGCAGCCTTTGCCGGCGGCGTTGGCGCGCTCGGGCCAGTGACGGTTGCCCGTGGTGCCGAACTACGTGCCGCCGAAGGCGGCCGCATTGTGCTGCTCGCGCCCGAGGTCACGAACGGCGGCACGGTGGAAGCCCCCGGCGGCCAAGTGATCGCAGCGGCAGCGAAGGACAAAGTCTATCTGGCCGCGGCCGACCCCGATGCCGACCCGAACCTGCGCGGCCTGCTGGTGGAAGTCGAAACCGGCGGCACCGTGACGAATACCGGCACCGTGAGCGCACCCCGTGGCAATGTCACCTTGCTCGGCTACGCGATCAATCAGCAAGGCCTCGCCAGCGCCACCACCAGCGTCAGCGTCAATGGTTCGGTGCGTCTGCTGGCACGCGACAAAGTGCAGGTTGTTTCAAATGAAAAACATCCCACCAAGCGGCCGACCGCCACCCACGGCGGCATCCTGACGCTGGGGCCGAATTCGCGTACGCAGGTCACGCCGGTCTTGGCCTCGACCGACCCTGACGAAGCCACGGCCCGCGCAGCAGATCGTAATCTGCGTGTAGCGGTTGACTCCCAGCCGCAGCCCCATTCGGACATCGAATTATTCGCCAACAAATTGACCGCCAAGGCCGGTGCCGAGATGACCGCGCGCGGAGGCGACATTTCCCTCAGGGCGCAGCGCAACACCACGTCGGCCGTGAACGAGACCGCCGAAGCTGAACTGACCCTTGAGCGCGGTAGCCGCATAGACGCTTCGGGTTTGCGCGACGCGCAGGTCTCGGTAGCACGCAATCTGGTGACGGTCGAATTGCGCGGCAACGAATTGCGTGATGTGCCCTTGCAGAAAAACGGTGCGTTGCGCGGCACGGCGGTGACCTTCGATGTGCGCAAGGGCACGCCCTTGGCCGATGTCAGTGGCGCTGTTGCGGGGGTACATCGCTCGCTCAATGAGCGCCTGGCAGCGGGGGGCACCGTCACCATCGATTCGGACAACCAGCTCGACATTGCGTCCGGCGCGAGCATCGACGTGTCCGGTGGGCAGGTCGAGTACACGAGCGGTTTTATCAATACCACCAAGCTGCTCTCGGGTGGCCGCGTATTTGATATCAGCAAGGCCGATCCGGGGCGCCTCTACGACGGCGTATTCGGCAGCGCGAAACGCGTGCATCGCAAGTGGGGCATCACTGATCGCTATCAACTGTTCAGTAATAGCGCTGCGAGCGTCGAGCCCGGCTATATCGAAGGCAAGGACGCCGGCAGTTTAAACATCGCCGCCCCGCAGTTGGCGATCGCTGGCGACCTGCAAGGCGAGGTGGTGAGCAACGATTTTCAACGCAACAAACCCGGCGCCGTGGCTGGCTTCGCGCGGCCGTTCAATGAATTGCCGTTGTCCGCCAGCCTGACACTCGGTCGCAGTCCCAACAAAAAAATCAAACCCGCGAACTTCTTCTTGAACGACGTCAGCCTGACGAGTAGCGCGGCCCGCGGCGCAACCACGGTGCAGTCCGAGCAGGGTGCTGAACTGCTGCTTTCGCCAGATTTTTTCAGCGACGGCCAATTTGGCCGCGTGCACATTTTCGCCAATGGTCGCATCAGCTTGGCGCGCGGCACGCAAGTCGACGTTGGCCCCTTTGGTGAGTTCGAACTGGGCGCCGGTGGCATAGCCGTCGACGGTATCGTTAAGAGCGCCGGCGGTCGGATCGCGATGACCACGGTGCAGACGGTGGCAACCGGCACCCAAGGTCGGGTGGAGCCCCTGGTATTGGCACCCGGCAGCGCCCTAGTGACCCAGGGCCGCTGGGTCAATGAACGGGACGGGCGGGCGGTGGGTGATAACACCGCCCAGGGCCCGCTCGCGATCGATGGGGGTACGGTCACGCTAGGCGCGGCAGGTGACCTTGATCTCCAAAACGGCAGTCTTATCGACGTTGGCGGTGGTGGGCAGGTCACCAGCAAGGGCGCACTGGTCGAAGGTAAGGGCGGCACCGTCGATTTGAGTACCGACGATACCTTGGCAACGCGCTTCAATGTGGCGGGCACGCTGCGCGGCTTTGCGTTCACTAAG
>JANLSI010000475.1:0-4555 GCA_031362345.1 Pseudomonadota bacterium | reverse complement strand
CGACCTGCTGTTCAAGGAGAACATCAGCAATGCCGATCGCGAAAGAGTCAAGCAGGCCAGCCGCGCTCTGCTGGCGTCGCTGCAAACACTTTTGGCCCCTATGCGGACGTGGACGGAGAACACGTCGACGCAGGCTGAGGTGAAGGTATTCATTTTGGACAAGCTTTGGGCGGCACTGCCCAGGCCGCCGTTCACCGACGAAGAGGCCGAAGAATTGTCGGATCGGATTTACGATTTCGTGTGGCAGAGAAGTGCGAGCGAGCTACATGCCACGATGGCATGACAAACGCACACTAGAGGGTTTCAGCGCGTTCTGAACGAAGTGAGTCCCACAAAATTCCCACAGTCGAGAAATGCGTGGTTCGAAAACTGGATTTAATCTACCAAGTTATTTGGTGGCCGAGGGTGGAATTGAACCACCGACACAAGGATTTTCAGTCCTCTGCTCTACCAACTGAGCTACTCGGCCAGGGATGAGGCTGCGGGCGAATGCGTAAGCGAAGAACTGTGGGCACTCGGCCATCACGCGCGGGGCGCGAAGGGCGGCATTAAATAGGCTAGTCGGCATCTAGTCAACCCACAGGACGCGCGCTCCTTGACCCTGCTAGCGGGCGCGGCCTAGATTGGCGCGAAAGGTCTGCACTGAACAAAATAATGAGGACGACGCGATGGCTACAACTTGGGCGGTCAAGGGCGAGTACATGGAAGCTTGCAGCTGTGATTATTTGTGTCCCTGCATCATCAAGAACATGGCTTTGCCGGCCACCCACGCGTTTTGCAAGGTGGCACTGACTTTCGAGATCACGTCCGGGCATTTCGGCGAGGTGGTGCTGGACGGGGTGCGCTTTACGATGTTTGCCCAGTCCGAGGCAGTGATGTCTACCGGCAACTGGATAGGCGGTCTGGTCATCGATACGCGGGCAAGTGACTTACAGGCGGCGGCGGTCGGTACTATCGCGAGTGCCGCCGGCCATGGCCCGTTGGCGATGTTCGCGCCCCTGATCTCGGATTTCCGCGGTGTCGAACGGCATCTCATCGAATACGAGCGCGACGGCAGTTCCCAGCACGTGCGCATCGGCGGCCTGCTCGATCAGGCGGTGACGGGCGTCGCCAGCTTGACGGCGCCGGGCCAGTGCATCGCCATCGACAACACTGCTCATCCGGTCAACAAGCGCCTCAATCTAGCCACGGCAGCGCGCAATGTCATCGATGCCTTCGGCATCCTGTGGCGCGATTCCTCGGGCCGTACCAACGGTCATTTTTCGCCCTTCGACTGGCAAGGCCAGGCCGCCGCCTGAGGCCCGCCGTCCGCTACTGCGCCCTCATCGCGTCGTGAGCGAGCCGGCTCGCGGCGCGAGTTTCCACAACATCCAATTCCGCCTCGCGCTCGCCGCCCTGCTGGGTGTGGCGGCCCTCGGCTGGGCATGGCTTTACGCCGCCGAGCAGGCCATGGTCAGCATGCATGGCGAGGGTCTGCTCATGGGCCTCATGCGCGCGATGATGGCGCCCGGCGACAGCCTGGCTTATCTACTCGCCAGCGCGACCATGTGGCTGGTGATGATGATGGCGATGATGACGCCTGCCGCCTTGCCGATGCTGCTGGTGTTTCGCGGCCTCGAGCGTGGGCCCGGCGGCCATCTGGACTCTTTGTTATTCACGAGTGCCTATCTGGCGAGTTGGAGCATATTTGCGCTGCTGGCGGCGATCGCGCAATGGGGCTTGCATGGTCAGGGCTATCTGTTTGGACCTAGCCTCGCCGCTTCCCAGCAGGGGGCGGGCGGCATTCTGATCGCCGCCGGCATCTGGCAGCTCACGCCGTTCAAAGCCGCTTGCCTGGCTCACTGTCGGGGACCGCTGGGCTTCTTTCTCGCCCATTGGCGCGCGGGCCGCTGGGGGGCCGTCGCGATGGGCTTGCGCCACGGCATTTACTGCATCGGCTGCTGCTGGATGTTGATGGGTTTGATGTTCGCTGGTGGTGCGATGAGTGTCGCGACCATGGCGGCGCTGGCGGTTTTCATTCTGGCCGAGCGCGTACTGCCCGGTGGCAAGTGGGTGACGTGCTTGCCGGGGCTGGGCTTGATCGTTTTCGGTGGCGTATTGATCGCGACTGTGTAGGTGCGAATTCATTCGCACATTCAACGCTTCCGGCACGAGACGCGCTCTGGAATCTAATGTGCGAATAAATTCGCACCCACAAAGTGATCGCGAATTCTTTGCCGTCGCTCAGTCTTTCGGCGGGACGAATCCTTCCGGCGGCGCGGAGCCGTCACCGAAGAAGAATTTTTCCATCTCGGCGACCAGGAAAGCTCGGTCTTTGGGGTCGATGGGGGTCAGACGGTTTTCGTTGATGAGCATGGTCTGATGCGCCAGCCACATCTGCCAGCCGGGCTTGGAGACGCTCGCCAAAATGCGTTTGCCGAGTTCGCCGGGGTAGGGCTGCGCCTTCAGCGCTTCTTCTTCGCGGTCGAGTTTGATGCAGTGAACGGTATTAGACATGGTGAGCCTCTGAGTTGACGGTCAGCACAGACTGGCCAGCAGCCGCGCGACGGGTGCGGATAGGCCAATTCTTGTCGAATCGGCGCGTGAATACCAGCGCAGCGCAGCGTCGTCGCGTACTTCGCAAGCCTGTGCGTCGGCAGCGATGCGCAGCGGCGCAATGTCGAGATGAAAATGGGTAAAGCTGTGGGCGATGACCGCCAGCCGCTGCTGGATGCGGGCATGGTGTAAACCCAATGCTGCCAGGCGCGCGGCTAGCGCGTTTTCGTCTTGCACTTCAGGGAAACACCACAGCCCACCCCAGATGCCGCTCGGCGGCCGTCGTTCCAACAGCACCTGACCTGCCGCGTTTTCGATGATCAGGAAACAGGTGCTGCGTCTGGGCACTACGCGTTTGGGGCGCGCACCCGGAAAGTCGGCCACGCGCGCGCTTAGATGACCAGCACAATCGCTAGCCACCGGACAATCGCCACAGCGCGGCCGGCTGCGTGTACATAGCGTTGCACCGAGATCCATGATGGCCTGGGTATAGTCGCGCACCCTCGCGACCGGCAGAAGCTGTTCGCTCAAGCGCCACAATTGCTGCTCGACCATCGCTGCGCCCGGCCAGCCTTCGATGGCGTGATAGCGCGCCAACACGCGCTTCACATTGCCATCCAGAATCGCCTGGGGCAGGTCATAGGCCTGGGCCAGAATGGCGGCTGCCGTCGAGCGCCCGATGCCGGGCAGCGCGATGAGGGCATCGAGCTCGCGGGGCAATTCACCGCCGTGACGCTCCACCAGTAATTGCGCGCAGCGATGTAGATTGCGCGCGCGACTGTAATAACCGAGCCCCGACCATAGATGCAGCACTTCGTCGGGCGCCGCCGCCGCCAGGGCCCGTACCTCGGGGCAGCGCGTGATGAAGCGCTCAAAGTAAGGAATGACAGTCGCGACTTGGGTCTGCTGCAGCATGATCTCTGACAGCCACACGCGGTAAGGCGTGCGCGCCACCTGCCACGGCAGGTCGTGACGACCATGGCGCGCATACCAGTCGATAAGACGCGCGCTGAAGCTGCGCTCAACCACGGCTAGCACCGGCGTTGACGATGCGTTCGATATTGGCGCAGGTCTCGGCCACTTCCTTCATGAACACGCGTTTCAAGATCATCGGCCCCAGCACCGGCGGGATCCAGAAGCGTGGCGTCTGGCGCGCGCTCACACTGATACGGGTGTAGCCGCCGTCCAACGCCTCCAATTGCCAGTTCGCAGTGCCGTCGAGAAAGGTGCTTTCCTCCGGCACCATGACGGTGATGACGTGACCCGGTGACTCGTGTACGCGCTCGACAAAATCCATGTCGAAGCAAAACACCAGGATGCAGTGGCGGAGTTTTAACAGGCGTTTCAATTCGCCATTGTCGTAACGCGCAAGCACGCGGCTTTCAACGATGTCGTCATTGATGCGTTGCATATGATCGAAGTCGGTGACTACCGCGTGTATGGCGTGGAGATCGCCCTTCATACGGACGATGAATACGTAGTGATAGGTGGGGCCTTCAAAGCCGATTTCGGCGCGCTCGGTCTCGGCGGCGCCGACCGACGGACAGTACTGCGGGCCGAGGATGGACAGCAGCGCGAGGACGCGGATTAGTAGGGTCATCACGGCGCTCGAACGACAGCCGCGCAATCAGAACTTAAGCAGGTTCTTGAGCGCGTCGCCGTTCTTACCGTCGAGGACACCCTTGAGTTGCTTGCCGATCGCTTTTTCGATTTTCTTCTTAGCGGCGTCTTTGGCCACCGCGCCCAGGATGTGGCCGAAGTCCGGCAGGCAAGCCGGACGGTCGATGTGCCCGCGACAGGCGATCGGTACTTCGTAACCGCCGAGTTTGTAGGTGTTGCTGGTGCTGGTGGTGCGGTGCTCAGCGACCGCGAGTTGTAAGTCGTACTTGATGGTCTTGTCGTTGAGATTGACCAGCATGCCGCGGCCCTTGATGGTGAAGCCTTCGCCGTTCAAACGCAGGTCTTCGTTGCGCACTACGCCGTTTTTGATCGCCAGCGTGCCGGCCAGGCTTTTGAACTG
>JANLSI010000446.1:0-2156 GCA_031362345.1 Pseudomonadota bacterium | reverse complement strand
GCACTGCGGCGCAGAACAAGGCTGAATGGATAGGCACCCTCACCGCCCTATTCATCGACAGTGCCGGCAAGTTGCGCGAGGACGGCAACCAGGATGGCGTGCTGGATAACTATGACACCGACTCGGTCGTGGAGATTTTCTTCGACACACTCGACCGGCGCGCCAAATTCCGTCGCATCGCTTCCAGCGACCCGGATATATTCAAGAACCCGACCTCTTCGGCGCCACTGGAATTGAGCGGACTGCAGACCGTATGGAACGCGCGCAATCGTCTAGCCGACCTCGATGCGGGCACCATCCAGAACCAACGCCCCTACAACAGGGTGATCAGTACCAGCCCCAATGCCGGCCGCCACATCCTGACCTGGATGGATACCGGGCCCAGCGGCATAGCCGATGACCTCGTCGCTACGGACGGCTCGGAGCTGGTGAGTTTCGACGCCACCACGCTGGGGACGGCCAACCGTTGGCGCTGGCTGGACGAAGGCACGCTCGCCACTGCCCAGCAGTTGATCAACTGGGTGCGCGGCCAGGAGTTCTCCAACCTGCGCAATCGCACCGTCGATTACGACGGCGACAATGGCAGCGGTGTCGCCCAGACACCGTCCGGTCAGCCGGAGGTGATGCGCCTGGGTGACATTGTCGATTCCTCGCCGATTTCACTGGCCGCACCGAGCGAGGCGTTCGATCGGCTGTCACAGGATTTGTCCTATCGGGCGTTCCGCGAACACTATAAAAACCGTCGCCAGGTAGTCTATGTTGGCGCTAATGACGGCATGATCCACGCCTTCAATGCGGGCTTCTTCAACAGCGTGGATAAGAAGTTCGAGCTCCGCCACACGACTGAAATCAGCCACCCGCTGGGCGCCGAGTTGTGGGCCTATATTCCGAAGAATCTGCTGCCTCATCTGCAGTGGTCGGCGCGCACGGACTACACCCACGTTTTCACCATGGACCTGACACCGCGCATCTTCGACGCCAAGATTTTTGACGCCGACACCGATCATCCCGGCGGCTGGGGCTCGGTACTGGTGCAAGGCATGCGTCTGGGCGGCGGTACGGACGCCACCAAGATCGCCATCGACGTCAATGCGGATGGCACCCTATCGCCCGGCGAGACCACCAAGTCCGCCTATGTGGTACTGGATATTACCAACCCGGAAATCGCGCCTAAGCTGCTGGCGGAACTCAAACCCGATACGCTCAATCTGACCACGTCGGCGCCGACGGTCGTTCAGATCGGTGACCCGATTCGGCCCGGTGACACATCGGATGTATCGATCCCGAACAAGTGGTATCTGGTATTCGGTTCAGGGCCGACCAACCTCGGCAGCGGCGCTTCCACCCAGCGCGCGCGACTGTTCGCCTATGACTTGACCGCTCTGGCCAAGGGCCGCGGCAACCTGACCAGCACCGAAGGCGCACGCATCACCGGCGGACCGTTCGGCGGTGGCTTCGCGCTGCTGTCTGAAAACAATACCTTCGTCGGTGACGCGGTGGTGCCTGACTTTGACCTCGACATGAAAGCCGAGTCTATCTACTTCGGCACCGTCGGCGATGCGGTTGGCACGGCCGGTTCATTGTGGCGGCTCGCGGTCGGCGAAGACCCCGCCCCGGCCAACTGGGGCACACCCTACCAGCTGCTAGCGACTAATCAGCCCTTCCTGGCGCAACCGTCGGTGACCCTCGACAGCCGCCTGCGTACCTGGGTTATCGCCGGCACCGGACGAGCATTGGTCGCGGCCGACAAGAGCAGCACCTCGCAACAGACCTTGTATGGCATCATCGACAAGAAACCGCAGACCGGTTCGGGCTTCGCCGATCCGCCCACGAGTGCTCAGTTGATATCGGTCGCCGGACTGACGGATGTCAGCAAATCACATGTGCGCTCCAACGGCGACGTAGACCTCGACGGCGACAACAGCATCGACACGACCTATAGCGCGTTGGCCAAAACCATCGTCACCACCGATGGTTGGAAGCGCAAGTATTCGATCTTCACCGCGCCCAACCCCTCGGAACGCAGCCCCAACCGCTCGACCCTGGCCGACGGTCTGCTACTGAACGCTGCTTTCACGCCGAGCTTGAATCAATGCACGTCGCAAGGCACCAGTCGTCTGTTCGTCCTCGGGTTTGAGACCGGCACGGCGTTGCCC
>JANLSI010000444.1:0-8111 GCA_031362345.1 Pseudomonadota bacterium | reverse complement strand
CTCTTACAGCCGGCCTCCCAGTCGGGCGCAAACATGAAATGGTAGACCAGCAATTGATTGTGGTTGCCAAACAGACTCGCGAGTGTCTCGCGACCGGCGGCGCCCTCGAATACATAGGTGGCTTCGACGCGCTCCCAGGGTAGGTCGCGTCGCGCCTGGCTCAGCTGGTCACGGAGTTTGAGAAGCTCTTTTTCCTTGGTCAAGAGCTCGCGGCGCGCGAGGGCCCATTGATCGGGCGAAACGACGGTGTGAGTTGTCATGGCGTACTCCTTAGCGAGTCTTGGATATGGATTGAGGTTTGCGCGGGCGCGACGGCGCCGCATCGCGGCGCGCGTCAATCTGCGCAAGGGTCGAGGCCAGCACATCGAATTGTTGCTGCCAGTACTTGGTGTAGCGATTGAGCCACAGGGCGGCGTCGAGGAGCGGGCCGGCGATGAGGCTGCAACGACTGATGCGGCCGCTGCGTTCCTGCACAATCAGCCCGGCGCGCACCAGCACCTGGATGTGACGCGATACCCCCTGCAGCGAGATGTCGAAGCGCGCAGCGAGTTCACTGACCAGCAGTGCGTGACCGTCGAGGTCTTGCAGGATCTGGCGGCGCGTCGGATCGCTCAAGGCCTGGAAGACGGCGTCGAGGTGAGCCTCGTCCGCGTTCAAAGCGGCGCCATTCAAGGGCTCAAGCTTCAGCGAGTTGGTAGGGGTGACCATGGCGCCCAAACTATCAACACAATGGTTGATAGTCAACTTGTTTGGTGCGTAATGATCTCCGGCCGCAGGATGGAGGCGCCCCCAGTTAGTCCGGTTTCTCCAAGCACACAAACACGGTCTTAACTAAGAGGTTCTTGAAATATCTGTCGGGCATTGCCCGCACAGCCATGTGCAGCAGGGTGTGAGTCCATTTTCTGCGCGCCGCATGAAAGCACAGCGAATGTACCTTCAAGCCCAGGCGCTGCGCGTTGTAGAACATGAAATCTTCGACGTCTTCGCTATTAGAAGTACCACTTATGGCGATCATGGGGCGGTTCGGGCGGCAGACCATAGCTCGCGGACCGGCTGCGGGCGCATATCACCTCGCGCGTCGTGGCGCGCCAGCAATTCGGCAAGGAGACGATGATGTATTTTCTGCTTACGCGAACCAGGTCGCCGAGTGCATTATGCAGTTTATCGATGTGCTCCAAAGTATCGAGACAAACGACGGTGTCGAAGGTGTCGGCAGCAAAAGGAAGGGGTTCAATTTCCCAGTCGAAGCGCGGCAGTGCGGGATTGTGCTTGTCGACTAGCTGCGCATCTTTTTTCAGCAGGTCGCGCAGCGTGTTGTAGCGACTACCCACATCAAGAATTCGGCCCTGCAACTGAGCGCCGAATTGTTCGTTGATTAGGTAGTAGCGTTGATGGCCATCGCTGGAATAGTGCTTGTGATCGGTGTTCGCCCGCAACGGGAATCGGCATCGTTCCTGCGTGACGGCCCTAAGTCCGTCATCGTCGTAGCTGCCGCCGTAGTAGTTGGAATTGGCATAGCGCGGTACGAATCGAGCCTGACTTCCAATATCGGCATCAGTCATAGGGTTTGAGTTCCATGTCGGCCTCCCTCTGCCACTGGTCTTGCGGACACGGTTGGTCATGATTTTCGGCGGCTAACTGTATATCACGGGCGGTGCCGGCCCTGCTCCGACAAATCGATGGACGGATCGCGCGTGCCGCGCCCATGATGGGCGCGACCGGCTGCGGTGCGTGGCGGGCCGCGACCGTATTCGCATGAATAGCTGCAAGGCGAGGGGGAGTAATGGACTTAGTGATCCGTGGCGGTACCATCGTTGATGGTTCGGGGCGCGCGTCGTACGTCGGCGACGTCGGCATCGCAGGGGACAGGATTGCAGCGGTGGGTGCGGTCGCCGCGCGTGGCCAACGCGAGATCGACGCTCGCGGTTTGCTGGTCACGCCGGGCTTCGTCGACATCCACACCCATTTCGACGGCCAGGCCACCTGGGACCCGCTGCTGGCGCCGTCGTCGCTGCATGGCGTGACATCGCTGGTGATGGGCAACTGCGGTGTCGGCTTCGCGCCGGCGCGACGGGGCGCGGCTGAACATGCGTGGCTGATCAGCTTGCTCGAAGGCGTGGAGGACATTCCCGGCACGGCACTCGCCGAAGGTCTGAGCTGGGACTGGGAGAGTTTCCCCGAGTATCTCGATGCGTTAGCGCGGCGCAAGTTTGCCGTCGATGTCGGCGCGCAACTGCCCCACGCGGCCTTGCGCGTGTATGTGATGGGCACGCGCGGTGCCGACGCCACCTGCCCGGCGCGGGCCGACGAGATAGCCGAGATGCGGCGTCTGGCTGTCGAGGCGCTTGAAGCGGGTGCGATCGGTTTCACCACCTCGCGCACGCTCGTGCATCGCACGCGCACAGGCGAGCACATCGGTACCTATCGGGCCGCGTCGGATGAACTGCTCGGTATCGCGGCGGCCCTGCGCGACACCGGTCGTGGTGCCATGCAGCTCATCACGGATGCTTACCTACTGGACGATGAACAATTCCGTGACGACGAGTTCGCCCTGCTTAAAGATCTCGCACGCATCACCGGTCGGCCCTTGTCCTTTACCGTGCAGCAGCCCGACACCGCCGCCGGGCGCTGGCGCGAGTTGTTTGCTTTCATCGGCGCGGCCAATGCCGAGGGTTTGGACATCAAAGGTCAGGTCGCGCCGCGTCCGATCGGACTCATCCTCGGCTACCAGGGCTCGCTCAACCCGTTTACCTTTTGTCCATCGTTCCGTGCGGTAGCGAAGTTGCCGCTGCCGGCCATGGTGCAAGCCTTGCGCGACCCGGCGCGCCGCCGTGCGATCCTGGAGGAGCATCCCCATATCAAGCGCTACCTGGTCGGTTTCGATTCGTGGCCATGGCAGCGCCTGTTTCCGCTCGGCCAGCCGCCCGATTACGAACCGACACCGGCGTCATCTATTGAGGCGCTCGCGCGCGCGCGGGGCGTGCCACCGATCGCGTACACCTATGATTTTCTGCTGGACGGCGAGGGCACCGCGCTCTTGTATTGCCCGCTGCAGAATTTCGCCGGGGGCGATCTATCGGTGGTGCGCGAGATGATGACGTTTCCCCATACCGTGTTCGGGCTGTCCGACGCGGGCGCCCATTGTGGCGTGGTCTGCGATGCGTCGTTCCCCACCACCACCCTGGCCCTATGGGGCGGCAAGCGGCGCCAAGGCGAGGGCTTGCCGATCGAATTCCTGGTGCATGGGCTGACGCGACGCAATGCCGAGCAGGTCGGGTGGCTCGATCGCGGCCTGCTGGTGCCGGGCCTGCTGGCGGACATCAATGTCATCGACTTTGCCGCACTCGAATGCCGCGCACCGCATATCGTGCACGACCTGCCGGCCGGCGGACGCCGTCTCATGCAGGAGGCCGTCGGTTATCGGCATACCATCAAACGCGGCGTGGTGACCTTTAACGACGGGCAGGCGACGGGCGCGTTACCGGGAACCTTGGTACGCGGTGCTACGTCGGTCACGGCAGCGCGGCGATAAATTCCTCGTAGCCCGCTGCACCCGCGACGGGCGTAACGTAACGCCGCCGCGCGCATCGATGCGCGCGGCGAGCGCCGCACTGAGCAGCGGTCGGTGCGCGCCGACTTCGCTGCGCACGACTTTGTGCAGGCGATGGGGGATGCTGACTCCCTCGTCGGAGAACGGTGACCACTGTGGTGGTGAGGTCAAGGTGATTGCGAGCATTGAAGGTCCGGCAGCGATTAAGAAGTCCTTTAAGCACCACGACCGACGAGCCGAGCCCACGACATCGGCCTTCTGACCTTTCGCGCGTGCCCCGCCATTCGCCCGAGTTAGCTTCATGGCCGAACAGCTAGTCATCACCGAAAAAGCCAGTCAGGCGAAAGACGTCCGCGCTGCCGTCGGATCTCGCTATGGCGAGATCCTGCCAGCCGAGGGTCATTTGTTCGACTTGCTCGAACCGGAAGACGTTGTGCCGGCATGGAAGCGCTGGTCGGCAATTCTTCTTCGGCCTCCAGGCCTCTACGGCACGCGGCCTGCTGACGGTGGTAACAAGGCCGCGAAGCTTAGAGCCATACGCGAGGCATTGCGCAGCGCTAAGCGGGTTTGGCTCGCCACCGACTGTGATCGCGAGGGTCAGCTCATCGGCCAGGAGATCCTTGAACATTACGACTATCGCGGCCAGGTCATGCGGGTGCTTTTCACGGCCCAAGATCAGCAGACTATTCGCGACGCTTTCAGTCGGGCAAAGCCCAATAGCGAATATGCCCATCTTTACGCTGCCGCCGTCGCGCGCCGGCAGGCCGATCAGATCTACAACCTATCACTGACCCGCACTGCGACGGTCATTCTGGGCCGAAGTGCGCGGGGCGTGATTGGGGTCGGCCGGGTGAAGACGCCCACCTTAGCCATCGTGTGCGAGCGGGAGTTGGACATTCGGGACTTCGTGCCGGTTTCATACTATGAGGTAGTCGCCACTGCGAACGTTGCGGGCGGGCCATTCCAGATGCGCCACGCACAGCAGGATCGCATTGTTCACCGCGAGCTTGCGCAGGACGTCGCAGATGCGGCGGACGGCTTCGAGGGTGCGCTCAGGGTACGCGTCGAGGATAAGCGGCAAGGGCCACCCAAGCTGCACGATTTGCCTTCGCTGCAGAAACTATGCAGCTCACGGTTCGGCTGGACAGCGGCCAAGACCCTTGAGGTGGCGCAGGAACTCTATGACGGCCACGGTAAGAAGATCATCACCTATCCGCGTGCCGAGGTGCGCTACCTGCCGGAGAGCTTGAGCGCCGATGTGCCGAAAATCGCGGCCGGCCTGCGGGTGGGGCAATCGTTCGGCACCATTGCCATGCCTGTGCCGCCGATGATCCGCAAAGGTGCGAGCGGTAGCTTCCACGACAAGGGCTTGCAGGGCGCGAGCCATCACGCAGTCATTCCCAACGTCAACACCATCGACGATCTGCGCGCTATCTGGCCGCGCTGTTCGTCCGACGAGAAGAAACTCTTCGACGTTGTTGCACGGGCGTATCTGGCCGCCGTCATGCCGGACTTCCGCTACCGCCAGACCACGGTGACCCTCGACGTTGGTAGCTTCGAATTCCGCGCTGCGGGTCGCCAGCCCATCGAACTCGGCTGGCGCGCGGCATTTCCCGACTGGCAGCCCGACACCGAAAAGGGCGACCAAGTGCAATTGCTGCCGACGCTCTGCGACGGCGAGCGCGCACAACTAAAGGACCCACTTATCGAGCACAAAGAGACCCGCCCGCCGCCACGTTACAACGAAGGGACGTTGATCGAGGCGATGCAAAATGCCTGGCGCTTTGTTGACGATGACGCGTTACGCGCGCGGCTGAAAGAAGCCAAGGGCATAGGTACGCCGGCGACCCGGGCAGAAGTCATAGGCGGGCTGAAGAAGCAACATTTTTTGATCGCCCAGGGCAAAAACATCGTGCCTACCGAGACTGGCTTGTCGCTGTTCGAAGTTCTAAAGCGGGCCGATCCGGCGCTAGTCGATCCGGGCGTGACGGCGCAATTGGAATGCTTGCTCGACGACGTTGTTATCGGAAGGCAGGCGATGGTCGACGCGATTGATGCGGTGTGCAATGTTGCCCAACGCATTATCGACAACCTCAAGCAAGGCGCCGCTGCCGGCGAACGTCCCAACCCTGGCGTCGCTGCTGGCGACGGCGATAACGGACGACCGCCCACGCCCGCGATGAAGCGCTTTGCAGACAGCATCGCCCGGCAGCTGGGCATCAGGCCGTCGCCTGGCTACACCAAGTCAGGCTCCATCTGTCGCGCATTCCTTGACCAACACGCGCCAAAGAAAGTGGGCGGCGAAATCGCTGGTGAGGTTGGCTCAAAACCGGCAAGTGCAGCGCAAATACTGTTCGCGGAAAAAATTGCCCAGGAGCGCGCCATTGTCATCCCTGCTAACGCCAAGCTCAGCTCACAGGCCCTCTCAACCTGGATTGATCTGAATCACAGCACGTCGCGCGGCAAGCGCAGACGCAAGACGTCCAACAAGCCGACGAGATCAACTGCGCCAGAAGCGAGAGCGCCAAGTACGAGATCTCGGCAGCGAACCGCAGACTGCATTGCCGCTACAGCGGGTCCTGCTCGGCAGGCATCAAGCACCGACACGCCCTTGAAAATCCCGTATGGCAACAAGGAGGTCGCTGTGAAGCTTGGCGCTCGCTATCGCGCTGGAGGATGGTATGCACCTGCTGGCGTTGATCTTGATGCCTTCCACGCGCACGGGTGGCTTTAAGGCCTGGACGATTTTGTCCGCACGGATCCCGCCGATGGGCGCGCCGGCGTTACCGTGAACCTTGGTGCGAGGCGCGGCACTGAGGGCTTTACGGCAGAACGGCGATAAATTCTTCGTAGCCCGCTGCACCCATGACGGGCGTCACGTAGTGCCGCCAAGCCGCATCGATGCGTGCGGCGAGCGCCGGACTGAGCAGCTGCCGATGGGCGCCGACTTCGCCGCGCACGACTTTGTGCAGGCGAGGGATGCCGATGATCTCATCGGAGAACTGGTCCTTGTGCGCCGCCATGAATTCGAAACCGGCTTGCCGCGTCGCGAGTTCGAGTAAGGCCGCGTCGGCGGCGATGCCCATGAAGTCGGCGACCCGTGCCACCTGCGGTGCGAGATCACGGCGCAGGTGTTCGTAGACTAGGGTCAGCACCGGTGCCTGGGCGCGGGCTGCCCACCAGTCCAGCAGATGTTGCCAGTAGTTGTAGAGATAGGGACCGAACGGCGCTAGAGGATCGCTACGCTCAGCGAGCTGATCGGCCAGCAGCCAGCACTCGGCGAAGGTCTCTATGGATAGCGCATGCGGATCAATCAGGCCGTGGGACAGAAAATTGTAGAACGACACCAGCGCGTCTTTCGGATCACGAATGAAGTGGATGTAACGCGCGCCCTTGTTGATCTGCGTATAGGGCAGATGGGTCTTGAACAGCCGCGGCGCATAGTGCTGGGTGATACGGCTGTCGATGCCAAACATATGGCCCCGCTCCAGCCACGGCGCGACCCAGCTCACTTCCTTGAAGCTCATGTCCCCTGCGGAGCGCAGGCCGTGGCAGATCTGCTGCATCCAGGTCGTGCCGCTTTTAGGAAAGGTGGCGATGAACACGTCATCGGCATTGACCGGCATCTGCATCATTTCCAGCGCAATCGGCTCGAAGGGCAGGTGCAGGTAGGCATTGAAGGTCTCGGCATCTTTGGCCGGCAGCGCTAGCGAGCGCAGGCCGCTGTTTTCGGTCATGGTGCGGACTCCGTTGCTGTGGATTGAGGCGCATCGTGATGAGTGCGCGGCCGCACGGCATCGCGGGTCGCGAGCGTCTCGCAGCGCGAGTCTTCAAACGGGCCGCCGACCTGCTGCCAGTCACCGGCCAGGATCTGCGCGCAGACCCGCTCGCCGGTGGGCCTGCTTTGCCACAAATACCAAGGCGCGGGTGCGGCGTTCGCGCTGTTGGCCGCCAGTATCAGTGTCAGCACACTGAAAGGAATTTTCATGAACGACCTTTGCGCGCTAGATCGCGCTGCTGGTGGCCTGCCCCGCGCTCGCAAGGCGACACATGGAGGGTGGGATTCTAGCCGCAAATTAAGCTCAGGGAAGCACGCGGCCTGGCAATTGATAGAATCAAGCAACCCGAGTCCTTGCTGACCACCATGCGCTTTATTCACGCCGCCGATATCCACCTCGACAGTCCGCTCTCCGGACTCGCCGCTTATCCCGACGCACCGGCCGCGCAATTGCGCAACGCGACGCGCGATGCTTTCTGTGAGCTGGTCAATCGTGCCATCGAGGAGAAGATCGATTTCATGGTGATTGCCGGCGATCTCTACGATGGCAGCTGGCGCGATCACAATACCGGCATTTTTTTCTGTCGCGAGATGGGCCGTCTCCGGCGCGCCGCCATCCCAGTGTTCGTGCTGTTCGGCAATCACGACGCCGAGAGCGAGATGACGCGCAAGCTCGAACTGCCGGACAACGTGCATTGCTTCGCGGCAAACAAGCCGCAGACCTTCACGCTCGACGCGCTGGGTGTGGCCCTGCACGGCCAGAGTTTCAAGCACAAGGAAACC
>JANLSI010000392.1:0-5603 GCA_031362345.1 Pseudomonadota bacterium | reverse complement strand
CACGTACGCTGGCCCAAACGGCCGCGCAATTAGCCGTGAACTTCGGCATCGGAAACCAGATCCAGGCGGCTCTTACGCAATGCTACGCGCTCGCGCTCGCTCGCGAATGGGAAGACCTCGCTGGACGTCGCGAGTGATAATCTACGACTGATTCGTGCGCGAGGCATCCTGCGGTTGTTCGAGCCAAGTTTCCTTGCGCACATCGGGGCTGCACATCTTGAACTCGGCAGCTTGCAGGCCAGCCGCACCGCCGCACTAGAGGGCGTTACCTTTATGCGTGAGGCGAAATGCGCTCTTTCCCCCCTTAGCTACGCGGTACTTGCTCGCGCGCAGCTCGCACTGCGGGAACCAGCAACCGATATCCTCAAGACGCTCGACGAATATGCGGCGCTGCTCGAACGCACGGAGTTTCATCTCCATGAGGGAGAACTGCACGAACTGCGCGCGTGCTTGGCGGCCCGTGAAGGTCACCACCTCGAGCAGACCGCAGCCCTCAGACGCGCACACGACTGTTACGCCCAGTTTGGAATGGCCGCACACGCAGAACGGGTAGATAACCTGATGGGACTGAGCCCCAAGCTTTAGTCCACGTGTAACGACCGGAGGGATTCTCACGACCGGCTCCTTAGGGGAAAGTTGTGAGTAATTCCTGTGGGATTGTTGTGGGTCGACTCCGGGCTTTGTACCTCAGCGCACAATCAGAAGCGACCGATCTGAAGGCAGAGTCTCTGGTCGGCCGGTGCGGTCTCACGCGCTGCCAGATAGCTGCCCCTTAAACCCGAGTAAGCGGTCGCTGCGAGCAGCGAGCCCGTCCAAATACGGCGCCGTCCAAGAGCGATGGTGGTTATCCGACACTGTGGACGGCGTGAAGGACGACAATTCCCGTAAGATGGCCCGCATGAAATGTCCCGCCTGCGGTTTCAAAAGCGACGTCGATGACACCTTCTGTGGAGGATGCGGTGTTTCTTTGGTTCGACGCTGCACTCATTGCGACACCGAGCTAAAGCCCGGGAGAAAGTTCTGCACGAAATGCGGCGCGGAGACGCTGCCATTCGGTTCAGCCGAGGCCCCGCGGGACATCCCTGTCCGCCGCGTTGCTGACTACACCCCCAAACACCTCGCCGACAAAATCCTGCAGTCGAAGTCGGCACTGGAAGGCGAGCGCAAGCAAGTCACGGTCCTGTTCGCCGACATTCAGGGCTCGATGAATCTCGCCACTCAACTCGACCCGGAGCAATGGCATGGGTTGCTCGAGCGCTACTTCGCGATTTTGACTGATGCCGTACATCGCTTCGAAGGCACGGTCAATCAATACACTGGCGATGGCATCATGGCTTTATTTGGCGCTCCCATCGCGCATGAAGACCATGCCCAACGGGCGTGTTACGCGGCGCTTGAAGCTCGCGATCATTTGCACGCCTTTGCCGACGACCTGCGCGTCACGCGCGGGCTCAATTTCAGTTTCCGGATTGGTCTCAATTCCGGTGACGTCGTGGTCGGCAAGATTGGCGACGATCTGCGCATGGATTACACCGCGCAGGGGGCGACGGTCGGCATCGCGCAACGCATAGAGCAACTCGCGGCGCCCGGTCACGTGTATCTGAGCGGCGCGACGGAGCGTCTGGTCGCGGGCTACTTCCAAGTGCGGGCGATGGGCCAGACCAGCCTCAAGGGGCTTGTCGACGCAATGCCATTGTTCGAGCTCCAGAGCACCAGCACGTCGCGGAGTCGCATTGAGGTTGCGATCACGCGCGGGCTGTCGCAATTTGTCGGCCGTACGGCTGAGATGCAGGCTCTAGATGCAGCGCTTGCGCGCGCGGAAAGCGTGCATGGCCAGGTGATCGGGATCGTGGGCGAGCCGGGACTGGGCAAGAGCCGACTATGTTTCGAATTCGTCGAGCGTTGCCGGCGTCAGGGCTTGCCGGTGTTCGAAGCGCATTGCCCAGCGCATGGCAAAAACATCCCCTATCTGCCGATCCTCGAACTATTCCGGCATTACTTCGGGATCACCACCCAGGACGATGCGCAGGCCTCACGGCAGCGGATTGCTGGCGCACTGGTGCTGCTCGATCCAGCGCTGCACGACACGCTGCCGGTGCTGTTCGAATTCATGGGCGTGAGCGATCCGAAACGCCCACCGCCAGCGATGGATGCAGGGGCGAAGCAACGCCAGCTCTACGAGATGCTCCATCGCATTAGCCGTGCACACGATGCGCTGGGGCATTTGACCGTCACCTTGATCGACGATCTGCACTGGGTTGATGCGGGCAGCGATGCGTTCGTCGAGCAACTCGTCAATGCCAGTGCCGGCCGGCGCAGCCTGTTGGTGCTGAACTTTCGGCCGGAGTACGTCGCGACCTTCGCCAACAAACCGCACTACCAGCAATTGCCGCTGGCGCCGCTCGGCGCTGCGGCGCTGCGCGAACTACTCGCCGGCTTGGTCGGGGGTGATGACTCAGTAAGTGAATTGATCGGACGCATCATCGAGTGGACGACCGGCAACCCTTTCTACACCGAAGAGCTGGTCAACGCGTTAGTCGAAGCCGGAGATCTGGTCGGGCTTCCCGGTCACTACCGCCTGATGACCGCGCTGCAACGGCTACAGGTGCCGACCAATGTGCGTGATGTGCTGGCGGCGCGCATCGACCGACTGCCGGAAACGGCCAAGCGTTTGTTGCAGAGCGCGGCGGTGATCGGCAAGGAATTTACTGGGCCGCTGCTCGATGCAGTGACCGACCTTGCGCCAAGCGAACGAGTGGCCGCGCTCGAACGTTTGAAGACCGGGGATTTTATCTACGAGCGCGCGCTGTACCCAGTGTTCGAATATGCCTTCAAGCACCCGTTGACCCACGAGGTCGCCTATCAGTCCCAGCTGCAGAGCCGGCGGGCGGTGATCCATGCGGCGGTCGCGCGCGCGCTCGAAGCGCAGGCAGGCGACAAGCTGGACGAACTGGCGGCGCTGCTTGCCCATCACTATGAGGAAGCCGACGAGGCACTTGAGGCGGCGCGCTGGCATCGTCGCGCGGCGCGCTGGACGGAGGAGACAGATCCCTCAGATTCGATCCGTCGATGCCACAGGGTGCGCGCCCTGCTCGCCGGGGTGGTGGAGTCAGCGGAGACGATTGGGCTGCGTATCGAGGCGTGCCGCGGCATCCTCAGTGCCGCCTGGAGGGTCGGTGGCTCGGACGTGGATCTCGTATTCGCAGAGGGCAAGACGCTCGCCGAGCAGAGCGGCGACTTGCGATCGGTCGCAATTCTGCTCAACGTTTACGGCAATGCGAAAGGTAGCGCCGGTGATTTGCGCGCGTACCATGAGCACTCCCTTCAAGCACTACGCGCAGCTGAGTCGGCCGGAGATCCCGTACTTTTGGCCGCGCTCGCATCTGATGCGCATGCCTTCTGCTACACCGGGCGCCTTAACGATGCGGTGCGACTCACTGAACAGGCTATCGCATTGGGACCCGAGGACCTCAGCCTGGGCCGGGAATTGTTCGGTGTCAGCGCATTCCTTCTCGGCTCCATGTTTCGCGGTATGGCCCTGGTCGAAATGGGCCGGCTTGAGGAGGCGGCATCTGAGCTCGAGCGCGCCAGTTCGCATCCGGCTGAACAACCAACGCCGTTTATCTGGGCGCAGGCGTGGCACGTCGTGCGCGCTTATCGCTTTGGCGACGCGCCGGGTGCCTTGGCTCATGCACGCCGTACGGTCGAGCGAGCCGAAGGAGTTGGGGATACGGTGACCAAGGTGCTGGCGCACACGGTGCTCGGGATCGCTTTGGTCGCAAATGAAGAGTGGGACGCGGCCGAGAAAGCCGAAAGAGAAGCGTTGGCGACGGCTCGGCAGAGTGGCGTCGGTTTCGGGATTACAGCGTGGGCGGTTTGCTTTCTGGCGGAGGTCATGCTCGGCCGTAACGATAATCGAGCCGCCTTGGAGATAGCTGATGCAGCACTAAGCGAGGCCCGCCAGAATGGTGGCCGACTGTTCGAGATGGATGCGCTCTTGGTCCGTGCCCGAGCTCTGCTCCGCTGTGCCGAGCCGAACGCAGCCGTCGAGGCTCAGCGCACGCTCGTAGAGGTCCGCGCGCTGATCGATGAGACCGGCGCGCATAGCCGCAGCCCCGTCGTTCATGAAACCGCAGCCGAGATCGCTCGCTCCGTCGGCGACACGCTCACTAGCGACCAACTGCTACGCCAAGCTGAGGAGGGCTACGAACAAATAGGTGCCCTAGGACACGCGCAGCGGCTGGCCGCACAGCGACAAGTACTTTCAGTCTGAGGAGCAAGCGGTGGGTCGAAGTCAGATCGGTTCGAGCGTCTGCTTTAGAGGGCGAAGGGCAGGATGCCCGGAGTATTTTATCTCCCGCCTGGCCGCATGGGTGCCGACGCCACGCGCCAACCTGACGCGCTTTGCTGCGCGCCATCCGTGGCGCGCGCCCTGCGGGCGTACTGAGTGCGTCCAAATTCACTCCAGGTGAATTTGTCACGGCGTGTTCGCGCCGAACCATCGGCTGCGTGAACAAGTGACGCCGGCTCGGCGTGGCCGGCGCCAGGCTGACGGCAGATCCCTCCTTACGCACGGACGCGAGGCTGGCCTGACATCCAGACCCGGAGTCATTCACGCCAATCGATCCTTCGCGTCAGCGCACAGCGTCGCAATTTCGACCTCGATTTCGCAATGGACGATGTTTATGGCGCCTATTGCCCGCCTATTCCCTGCACCGCAGCGCTGCATGATCCAGCGAGCGAGACGGAAATTCATGAGAGATGTCCTGCGCTGCTTGGCGCCACCGGCGCGACGACCGGTCGTGGGTCGCAGCAACCATAGCGGGAATTGGCGCGCTTTTTGAGTGCTGACGGCGCGATGCCCGCGGACCCTTCTGCGGCCTGTCGGTGAATACTCCACCGGCTAAAGCCGGTGGCTTCGGGTTACGGCTAGAAGCCGGATTGATCGGCCATTCGGCCGATTACACCACCGTGAAGTCATCGTCCGGCTCTGGCGGCTTCTGATTCTTGATGTACTCCTGCCACACTTCATCCGTCACGTTCCCGCTGGTCGCGACCCAGTAACCTCGCGCCCACAAGTGCTGGCCCCAATACCTCTTTCTCAGACTCGCATACTCCGATAGCAACTTGTGCGAACTTTTCCCTTTCAGGAACTGCACCGCCCTCGATACCGAGAGCTGCGGCGGAATGCCTATCAGTAGATCGATGTGATCTCGGTTTACCGACCCCGCGTAGATCACCATCTCCTTGCTTCGCGCTATTTCGCGCAGCAACTCTCGGCACCGCTGACCAACGTCACCCCCCAGAACCTGATACCTATACTTCGTCGTCCATACCAGATGGTATTTGCAGTCCCAGACCGAATGACTTCCTCTTTTGTAATCTTCCATGACTACAGCATAATCCAGCCGACCTATCCGTCGCCTAAAGGCGAGGGGTTTGCGGATCCCCTATCGGGGACTCTAAACTCGATTTATAACGACCTTCCCACAAGGTACTACTGCGGCACTCCAGTTTGTTGTGGTGTCGTGTTTGTCGACCGGCAAGGCGCTTCATCAATTTTCCAAGCCCTCCCTTGTCGCCTGGCACCAATATCAAATGGA
>JANLSI010000324.1:0-7210 GCA_031362345.1 Pseudomonadota bacterium | reverse complement strand
GCACTGGCCAAGGCTGGCTTGGTACGTGTCGGGCTGAACACCCGCGAAACCCTCGATAACCACCTCTATAAGCTCGCCGACAGTGGCAGTCGCGCCGTCATTCACGACGACATCGATGGCGTCGAACTCGAAATTACCATCGGTCGTGCCGAGTTCGCCGCCATGTTCCAACACACGGACGACCATCCGTGTGCCGTTGACCGCGCACTCGATGCGCCGCTGCGGCTGGGTTATACCGGTGGCACCACCGGCAAGGCCAAGGCCGTCACCCTCACTACCCGCGGTGAGTTAGCGGAACTGTCGGCCTTTCTCATCGACTTGGTACCCGATCTTGAGCCGGGCAATACTTTCCTGCACGCCGCACCGATCGCCCATGCCTCGGGCGCTTTCTTTCTGCCAGCCATCGCACGCGGCGTGCGCTCGCTGGTGATGAAGAAGTTCGACCCCGCCGAGTTCATCGCGCTCGCGGTGCGCGAGCAGGCCAGCCATACCTTCCTGGTGCCGACCATGCTGGCCATGATTCTCGAACAGCCGGAACTTGTCAGCGCCCAATTCGCGCTGCGCAAGATAGCCTATGGCGCATCGCCCATCGCGCCGAGTCTGCTCGACCGCGCGCAGGCGAGCTTCGGGCGAATTTTCGCGCAGTGCTACGGTCAGGCCGAGAGTCCGATGGTGATCACCTGCCTGCGACCGGAAGATCACGGTCGCATTGGTTCCTGTGGGCGGCCCTTCACCTTCGTTGAATGCGCGGTGTTTGACGACGACGATAAGGTTCTGCCTGCGGGCGAAGTGGGCGAGCTGGTGTGTCGCGGCCCGCAGACCATGGCCTATTACTGGAATCGTCCCGCAGCCACCGAGCAGGCCTTCCGCAACGGTTGGCTGCACACGGGCGACGTCGGCTACATGGATGCCGACGGCTTTTATTATTTGGTCGATCGCAAAAACGATATGCTGATCTCCGGTGGCTACAACGTCTATCCGCGTGAAGTGGAAGACGTGCTGATGGCCTTCGACGGGGTGGTCGAGGCGGCGGTGGTCGGTCTACCCGACGAGAAGTGGGGAGATCGGGTGCACGCGGTGGTGGCGGGGCGGCCGGATCTCGATGTCGAAGCGTTGCTGCAGCACGCGCGCGACAAACTCGCCAACTACAAGCGGCCCAAGGGCATCAGCGTGTGGCCGGAACTGCCCAAGAGTGCAGCCAACAAGATTCTGCGCCGCGTCGTGCGCGACCGCTTGCTGGCCGACGAAAGGTAGTTCGAGCGCGGCGCATCGAATCGCGCTCAGCCCTGGGAGTAAATATCGTGAACAGTCCATTTGTGAGCCACGCCGGCGCCGCCGATTTCGATAGTGCGGTGCTGACGCGCTCCCACGAGCAGGCAGTGCTGGTGGATTTCTGGGCGAGCTGGTGCGCGCCCTGTCGCTCACTGGCGCCGGTGCTGGAAGATCTCGCCGCGCGTCTCGACGGCGCGCTGGCCGTGGTGAAAGTGGATAGCGATGCGGAACAAGCCCTGGCCGCGCAATACGGTGTGCGCAGCCTGCCGACCTTGATAGTGTTTCGTAACGGCGAGGCTGTCGCGCAAGTGGTCGGCGCGCAGCCACTGGCGGCCTTGGAACGGCTGGTCAAACCTCATCTCGCGCGTGCCACCGACGCGCTGCTGGCCGCTGCCCATGCCGCGCTCGGGCTCGGTGAATCGGCGACCGCCGTTGCCGAATTGGAACGCGCCCATGCCCTGGATGCGACGGACTACCGTATTCAACTGGCATTAGCTGAGCTCTATCTCGGCCGCGGGCAGTTCGAGGAAACCCGCGCACTGCTCGCCGAGTTGCCGGCCAATCTGCAGGTGGGCGATGAAATCGCGCCGCTCAAGGCACGCCTGAACCTGGCCGATGCCGCCAGCGCAACTCCCGGTGAGGATGAGGTGGCGGTCAGTTACCGCGCTGCCGTGCAGGCCGCCGTGGTTGGTGATTTCGATGGTGCGGTTGAAGATCTGCTCGCGCTATTGCCGCGTCAGCGTGGTTGGGCCGACGGCGCGGTGCGCAAAACCCTGCTCGACATTTTCAATGTTGTCGGTGACGACGAGCGAGTGAAAGGCTGGCGCACGCGCATGGCGCGCAGTTTGAATTGAGGGGTAGGGGCGGGGCTATGGGAGCAATGTCCGATTGAAATCGGACCCACAGCGGGGCAGGTTTTTCACCCTAGCATCAAATCTGCCAGCGCTTGCCGTTCACGGCGGCCGAAGCCTAGCCACTGGCCGAGGTAATCCTCGAAGCTGCCGCAACGTGCGTCGATAGCGTGCAGGGCAGATTCCAGATACTGCGACGGCGCAGCCATGATCGCCTCGACTGCTTCACGCGTCGCCTTGCCAGCGAACATATCGATCGGTTGCCAGTCACCATTGCTGAGTTCGTAATCGTCGAATACCACGCCGCGCGGCACGTCCAGAGCGAGCAGCAGAAAAGCCGCTAGCAGGCCGGTGCGATCCTTGCCACTGGTGCAATGGACCAGGTGGGGCGCGGTGTCGGGCGCGATAATGTGGTGCAGCACATCGCGGAATTCGGCGGCGTGATCAAACGGCATGCGTGCATAGTTGGCGCACATCAGCGCTGCGGCTTCTTCGGCACCCACACCGCGAATGTTGATCGCATGGAATAGCGCGTCGCTGCCCTTGGGATAGAAGCCGCGGAAATAGAAGCCCGGTGGGTTGTCTGTCGGTACGCGATCCGGCGCGCGCTGGCGCTCTTCTTCGTAACGCAGGTCGATGATCGTGCGCAGGCGCAGGGCAGCGATGCGCGCAAGGTCGTCGTCGCTAAGGCGGGACAAGCCGTCGGCGCGGATCACGATGCCGAAGCGCGTGGTGGCACCGCGCAAGGTCGGCAGACCACCCAGGTCGCGGACATTGCACGCGCCGTCGAAGCGCAGGATACGTTGTTGGTGGTCGATGCTCATGGCGCGATTCTAGCGTCAATCGAACGCGCTTGACGCCTGACTGCGCTGCTCTCGTCCCGCCACGAGCGGAGGTCGGCCTCGCCGCCGTGATGGAGCCGCCCGCCGCCCGGCTTCCGCGACTGATTCACAAGGCGCCGCGCTATCTTTTAGCTAGGTTGACGTCCGCTTGTCGGCAAAGGTACAAGGCCTCCACAAGACGCAGGAGATGACGATGACAAGCACCGTTCCCCCATATACGTTCGAAGGGCTACGCAGTCGTTCAAACGAGGAACTCATCGAACTTTGGTACACGCTCGACCCACCCTCGATCGAGGAGCTGGATGGCGAATACAAGCAAGAAATCGAGATCCCTAAGTAACGGCGCCGCTCGCTGTCGCCAGCGAGTTTCATCGGTGTCGAGAAGGCACGCCGAAGCGGACCCCGCATGCCGGTAGAGGACGGCGCACACCATGACCCAGAACCCTGACACCAGCGACCACCCCCCGACAGCGGCACCCGTGTTGCGGTTCGACGAGCCCGCCGCGTCGGAACATGCCGCAGTCGGCGGCAAGGGCGCGAATCTCGCGCGACTCGCCCGTGCCGGCTTTGCGGTTCCGCCTGGAATCATCCTCACGACGAGCGCCTACGCGATGTTCATCGCGTTCAATGGACTCGATCGAGAGATCCCCGCCCTTGTAGATAATCTTGACTACGGGGACGTCGACGCGCTGGAAGCACGCACGGGCGCGATCAGGGAGCTGATCGAGCGTGCAGCGTTACCGGAATCGCTCTCGACAGCGATCGCTAGCGGCTATGCCGCCCTCGGCGATGACGTGCCAGTCGCGGTGCGCTCGTCGGGCACCGCCGAAGATCTCGCAGAGGCCTCGTTTGCGGGGCAGCACGACACCTATCTGCACATCCAGACCGTGGCGGCGGTGCTCAGTGCCGTGAAACGCTGCTGGGCGTCGTTGTGGACCGCGCGCGCTACCGCCTATCGGCATAACAGCGGCATCGACCACCTCGGTGTGGCCATTGCCGTCGTGATCCAGGAGATGGTCGATGCTGAAGTTGCCGGCGTCCTCTTCACCGGCAACCCGAGCACGACCGCGACCGACGAGGCCGTCATCAACGCGAGTTGGGGGCTGGGTGAGGCGATCGTTGCAGGGGTTGTCACCCCTGACGAATTCACAGTTGGGCTGAGTTCGCTGCGTGTGAAGGAGAAGACGCTGGGCGACAAAGCCGTGCGCACCGTTCGCGATCCGCACACGGGCATCGGCACAATCACCGAGAATGTTCCCGCTGCGGATCGCGCGCGATTCTCGCTCAGCGATGCACAGGCCGGCGCGTTGACTGAACTCGGTCGCCAAGTAATGGAGCATTACGCGGGGTTCCCGCAAGACATCGAGTGGGCGCTGCGCGACGGCAGGTTTTACTTGCTGCAGTCGCGGCCCATCACGGGCGTAGAGTTCGCCTGGGAAGCCGACCTTGAGACCTGGCAGCTAGCCGAGGACGAGGACGTGATCTGGACGCGCACGATGTCGGACATGGTGTGGACGGGCGCCGTGACACCGCTCTTCTTCACCACCCGCGGCCGCATGCTCTTCAACGCGCACACCTACACGCACAGGCTTTGGGGCTTGCACGAGTCGTCGCAGTACCGCTACCACAAGTACTGGAAGGCCACGCCCTACTACAACACCAAGGTCGAGAGCGCCGAGCTGAGCCTGCTGCCGCCCACCATGCGGGCGATGGCGGTCGACCAGCACATCCCGCCGCCGTATCGCTCAGAAGCGCAGAACCAGCCGTTCAGTTATCTCAAGTGTGCGTGGCAGCTCGTGTGCATCCGCGCGCTCGTTCCGCAGCAGGGCATCTGGAAATGGGTCGACGTCATGCGCGGCTATCTGACCTCCCAATACGACCGGGCGCGCGGCCCGAGCGACCAGGTGCTGCGTCAGCTCTCGGATCTTGAGTTGATCCGTGCAACCGACGCTGCCCTTGAGTACGAGGATAAGTACATCCACGACGTTTGGAATGGTTTCATCTTCGTGCTGAAGCACATGATGTTGCTGCTCGCGCAGATCGTCGCGTCCTGGTACGACGGCGACAATCCGAGCGTGATGGTCGATCTCAACACCGGCCAGAAGCGGCGCTCGAAGACCATGATCGAGAATCTCGATCTGTGGCACCTCGCCAATGAGATCCGGCATTCCAAGACGCTCCTCGCCGACTTCGCGCAGCATCGTGACGGCGCGTTTTTCACCGCGCTCGAAGCCCACGCCGAGGGGCGCGCATGGTTGCAGAAATACAGTAAGTTCCTCGCGGAGCACGGACACCGCGGGCATTCAGACCGCGATATTTACTTCCCGCGCCGCGCCGACGACCCGGCGCTTGACTATCGCTCGTTCCAGGCCTTCCTCGCTGCGGAGGAGACCCATGATCCCGCCGTGCTTGAGGAGCAGCCGAACATGCGGCGCAAAGCAACCTTTACCGCAGTGCTGGAGAACATCCGGGCCAAGCCGTTCGGCATTTTCAAAGCCAAAATCTTCAAGGTCGTCTGCGGCTACATAGATGAGCTGCGCGTGCTCCGCGACGACCACCGGCATTTCGTTGACGTAAGCACCTACACCTACAAGCGCGCCTTCGTCGAGATCGGCCGCCGCGTACGCGAGCGGTTCATGCTCGAAGAGCCGCGCGATTTCTATTTCCTCGGACGTGAAGAGCTCTACGATCTCTTCCAGGGCCGTGGCAACTTGCCGCTGTTGAAAGCGAAGATCGCGGCACGCAAGCGCAACTTCGACCGACTCGACCACAAGGACGTGGTCAACCCGATGTTCCTCTGCCGTAACCGCCCGCTCGACTTCGACAGCGAGGACGTGGACGAGGGCAACGGCGACGTCTTTCGTGGCAGCGGCTCGAGCCGCGGCACTGCCACCGGTACCGCCCGTGTGCTCAAGACGCTTAACGAGATTGGTCGAGTGCAGAAAGGCGATATCCTCGTCGTCAACGCGACGGATCCCGGCTGGACACCAGTGTTCCTGCTGATCAGTGGGCTGATCCTTGAGGGTGGCGGCATCCTGTCCCATGGCGCATCGCTGTCCCGCGAATACGGCATGCCGGCAGTCCAACTGCCGAACGCGCTGCGCAAGATCCCCGACGGCGCGACGATCACCATCAACGGTGACACCGGCCTCGTGACCATCGTCACAAGGCCGATCGCAGACGGCGACAACGAGTAGCCCTGAGTTCACCGTCGTGCCTTAGGTTCGTTGCCACATATTTTTATATAGTGTCCAGTTTCCCGCAGCCACGTCTCAGGTGTTTGGGTTCGGTTCCTTGATCAGGGTCGTTTTGCTCGGATTGGGGGTGATTATTGTGCCGCCGGACTTGGTCGCGATGTCCAGATTCGGCGTGGCGGGAGCGGGTACCTAACTAGGCCCCGGACGCTTTTTCGGCGTGATCCGCGCACCGATCACGCCACAACTGTTGACTGGATAGACAATGCAGGCGCAGCTCTGCAGGTCGATATTAGCTTCATTGTCGGTTCGGCCGATAAACCCCAGCGGCGCGTAATGGTGTTCGATGCCGCGCGGTAACTGCAACAGCGCGTTGCCGCCCGCATCCGCGGGCCATTCGAGTTGGCCGGTGGCGACGCGCGCAGGGATCAGCCAGTAGTCGCCGCTACGGTATTCGCGGTCTGCCGCAAAGCGGATCTGGACGCCGTCTTCAAGATCGATCCACCCCGGATCGGCGGCGCTGCTTTCGGTCACCGGCACCGCACCGGCAAGGAGAAGGACATCGCCGTAGGCAATTTGATCCCAACGCCGCACTTTTGGCTTGGACGCATCGACCACCCACACCGGCGTGCCCTCGACCGTCACCTGATCGGCATCCACGCTCGCGATCCGGAACAGCGGCCCCGCGCGCCCGAGCAGATCGTCTTCGTCGTTGCTCAGTTCCAGCCATTGTCCGGCGCTGAAGCCGCGACTGTTGGCGACCGTCAGCCGATCGCCGGCGGCGCTGATCCAGCGTGTTGCCACGCTACCGTTGTCGCGCGACCACTTGAACGTGGCACGAGCACCGTTGGCGTTGCCTTGATGTATTTCGACGCGGTATAGATGGTTCTCTGTGCCGCGATAGTCGGATTCGGGGCTGGTGATGCAGGGGTCGTCAAGGCGCTGGCCGGGGTCGACCCGGGCGGCTAGCGCTGGCAGGTCGTCGCGGGCGAGCGTCAGTAGCGGCACCGCGCAGGCCTTTGATACGTCTTTTTCCAGCAATTCCATGCCG
>JANLSI010000315.1:0-10862 GCA_031362345.1 Pseudomonadota bacterium | reverse complement strand
ACGCCGCAGAGCGTCGATCAACACCAGCAGTTCCATGAAGTTGTCGTTGGCCGGCGCGCAGGTCGACTGGATGACGATGCAATGGCGACCGCGCACGTTCTCGGCGATTTCGACCGTGATCTCGCCGTCGCTGAAGCGCCCGACGGTGGCCTTACCGAGCGGCATTTGCAGATGCCGACCAATGGCGCGCGCCAACGGCCGGTTGGCGTTGCCGGTAAATAGCATCATGGATTCGTCGATCATGTGCGGGGCGCGCCCTCTGTCGTCAAATACGTCCGCGCGCTGGCCAGGTACGCACGGAGGATTTTTATTGTGCGAATAAATTCGCACCTACAAAGGGCCGTCGTTCGCGCCCGAAAATGGCTGAAGTGCCAGGATTCGAACCTAGGAATGCCGAGATCAAAACCCGGTGCCTTACCGCTTGGCGACACCCCAAAGCACAATCGTGTGGCATGCCATGGGGCAGGCCTTGTCTAAATCGATGTGTCGTTACCGCGTTGAGTTCAACGCCGCGCGCCGTTCGATCAGGGTGCGCCGTACGCTACCAGCCTGTCGAGCAGGGGCGAGCGGTTCACGCGCCGCGCCCGGAAATGGCGCCAAGCGGGCGGCACTTGCCGCGCGACCAGATCGGCCGCGCTGTCCGTCTCGAAGAAAGCGTAAACGCTCGCGCCGGTGCCGCTCATGCGGGTCAGCGCGAATCCCGCCAGCCAGTCCAACGCGCGACCCACTTCAGGATAGAGCCGTCGCGTAACGGGCTCGCAATCGTTACGCGTTCGGGCCAAGGAAAAGGCGGGCATTGTGATTGGCGGGGTATCCCGTGTCAATTCAGCCGCACTGAAAACACCACGGGTCTCGACATTGCAGGCGGGGGTGATGACCAACACCGGCCCTTCATCGACCGCGCAAGGAGACAGAATCTCGCCCACCCCTTCGGCCCAGGCCGCCTGGCCATGCACGAACACCGGCACATCGGCGCCGAGGCTCAAGCCGAGTCTCGCGAGTTCGGCGCGCGGCACAGCGGTCCCCCACATCTCGTTCAAGGCCACCAGCACCGTCGCGGCATCGGAACTGCCGCCGCCGAGACCGCCGCCCATGGGCAGGCGCTTGTCGACGCGGATGTCGGCGCCCAGGCGGATGCCGGTCAGGTCCTGGAGCTTGCGTGCAGCACGCACCACCAGATCCTGCTCGGCAGCGACTCCGGCCAGCGCAGACAAACGCCGAATATCACCGTCGTCGCGCACTTCGATGTGAAGGGTGTCGCCGTGATCGACGAACTGGAAGAGGGTCTGAAGCAAGTGGTAGCCGTCAGCGCGGCGGCCGGTGATGTGCAGAAACAGGTTGATCTTGGCCGGCGCCGGCCACGACATTGCGCTCACCTCAACGTCGCTCCCAGGTTTTAATCAGCAGGCGCACTTGCAACTTGTCGTGGGCGAAGAGCAGTCGTCTGGGCAAATCGAGGCCGGCCACGGCGCGGTATTCCAACACGCTGACGCGCCAGCCATCTTGCGCGAAATCGGTCCAGCGACCGGCCGCATCGAGATGCTCACCGGTGACCGCCTGGGCGGGATCGGGCAGGCCTCGCAGCCAGTAACGCGTCCCCGCTAAGGGCAACGCCCAGCCCAGATGCTGGGCCAGCAGCGTTTCGGCGTCGGCGGCGGTATAGATCTCGCCCTTGGGCGTGACCAGGGTCACGGCTTGGTCATTACCGCTCAGAGCGAAGGTGCCACCATTCAGCGGCGCCGCCACACGTAAAGAATATTCCGATGCCGCTTGGCGCCAGTCGAGGTCGGCACTGAAGCCCTTGTACTCCCGTTGCACGGCCAGACGCCCGGCCAGGCGCCACTGGCGCAAAGCGCTAATTGCGGCCACATGAGCGGCATGCAGTGAGCCGGACGACGTGGCCGGCGCAGCAGGCCGCAGCGCGGGCTGGGCACAACCAGCCAGGGCCACCAGCGCGAAGAGCGCGCCGGCGCGCAGCACCAGCAGCACCTGCGGGAACATGCGCGCGGCACTCACGGCTTAAGGCGTTGGATGACTTCCAGGAGCTTTTTGTCGTCGGGCGTAGTGCGCAGCGCTGCGTCCCAGGTTTTGCGCGCGGCTTCACGGTCACCCTTGACCCACAGCACCTCGCCTAGATGGGCGGCGACTTCGGGATCGTTGCGCGTCTCACGCGCTTTTTGCAGATAGCTTATCGCCTCGTCGAAGCGACCCAGGCGGTAAAGCACCCAACCCATGCTGTCGAGGACGTAAAAATCTTTGGGGCTGAGCTCCAGCGCACGGGCGATCAAGCTCAGCGCTTCGTCGTAGCGCTTGGTGCTGTCGGCGAGGGTATAACCGAGCGCGTTGAGGGCCTGCGCGTTGTCCGGCTCGCGCGCCAGGATGGTACGCAAATCCTTTTCCAAAACATCCACTCGCCCCATGCGCTCGGCCAGCATGGCGCGGGTATAGAGCAAGTCAGAATGGAATTCGCCTTTGGCCAGGGCCGCATCGTAGACCTGCATGGCATCGGCATAGCGATTCTTGTCGGTCAGGATTTCGCCCTTGGCGCGCGCCACGCTGAAGCGTTGCTCATCGTCCTCGGGTGTCAGCTTGTCGAGGAAGGCGATGGCGTCGTCGGTCTGGCCCTTGACCGCCTTGACCAAGGCAGTACGCATCTGTGCGCCGAAATAATTACTGCCGCCCTGCACTCGCGCGTACTGCTTAAGCGCCGTATCGGGATCTTTCTGCGCCTCGGCAATCTGGCCGAGATAGAAATGGGCTTCATCCAGGCGGGTATCAAGTTTGATCAGGCGCGTGAAGTTCTTGGCCGCCTCGTCAACTCGATTGGCCTGTAGATTGAGCAGGCCGAGCGCGAACACAATGTCGGAGTTGTCCGGCGCCTCGGTCGCCAGCATACGAAACTGCAGGCGCGCTTCCTCGTAGCGGTTGGCGTCGGCCAGCAAGCGCGCATAAATCAGACGCAGACCGAACTGCTTGGGATTAGTCGCCAGCACCGAGTCCAGCCATGCGATGGCCTGTGGCAGCTTGCCCTGCTTCTGCAAAATGGCGAGGTAGGCCATGGCGACATTGGACGACAGCTCGGTGTGCTTGACGATGCGGTTCATCGCGTCGCGGGCCTTATCGAGCTGTTCGGCACGGATTGCGAGCAACGCATAGGCGAGCAAGGCGTCGCTATCCTCGCCATGCTTGGCGACTAGCTTCTCCATTACTGCCAGCGAGGTCTGACGATCGTCCTCATGACCGAGCAGGTTGGCGACCATGTGCAGGCGGTTTCCGGGTCGGCCAGTGTCATGGGCGATGACATATTCGAGATGCTCAAGCGCGGCGTCGGCATTGCCATGACGGATGTACATGGCGGCCAGGATCTGGCGCGCGTCCATGGCCTTGGGCTCGAGTTCGACCCAGGTGCGGGCCGCAGTCAGGGCAGCCTCGTCGTCGCGCGCGAAGACCGCGATGCGGGTTGCGCGTTCGGCCAGCGCCGGGTCGCGCAAGGTGCGGGCTAGTTCCGCGTAGTTCTGCACGGCGACATCGAGATGACCGCGCTGACCGGCGAACTCGGCCATTAGCAGACGGTAATAGGCATCGTTCTCGTATTCGAAGGGCGGGGCGGGCGGTGGCGCAGCGGCAATAACAACGGGCTCAGTGGCCGGCACGGTGGCCAGCGGCGTGGCCACTGGTGGCGTAGCGCAGGCCGCAAGCGACAACGCGACGACGCTGGCGAGCAGGCGCACGCAGCGGTGAAAAAATCGATCGAAGGTGGTGCGCAAGATATCTATGCCGGATGCGGCCCGTGTCGCGCAAGCGTGCGCCACAGCGGTCGTTAGTGGTTTCACAGGTGTTCTGATTAAACTATAACCCAGTTAACGCACAAGCTTAATTTTGATAGGACCGCAGAGCATTCGTTCCCACGCAGTCGTGTCCCGAAGCCGAATCGGACGCTGAGCGGGAATTCTTGCCCGCCCCCGCCCCATGACCCTGTTCATACTCGGACTCAGCCACAAGACCGCGCCGGTCGAGGTACGCGAGAAGGTCGCCTTCGACCTCGCTCAGCTACCCTCGGCGCTCGGAGCCTTGAATGCATGCCCAGGCGTCACCGAATCTCTAATCCTGTCGACCTGCAATCGCACCGAGCTCTACTGCGACATCGACGCCCAGGCGCTGCACGAGCCGCTTACGTGGCTGACTCGCTATCTCAATATCGGCGCCGACGCCATCGCACCACACCTCTATCACCTGGATAGCGAACAGGCCGTGCGTCACGCCCTGCGCGTTGCGGCCGGGCTGGATTCACTGGTGGTGGGCGAGCCGCAGATCCTGGGGCAGCTCAAAGACGCCTACCGCAGCGCGGTGGACGCCGGCACCGTCGGCAAGTTCCTCAACCGACTTATGCAGTTCTCGTTCTCAACCGCGAAGATGATCCGTTCCGAAACCGAGATTGGCAACACGCCGGTGTCGGTAGCCTATGCGGCGGTCAAGCTCGCCCAGCAGATCCATGGTTCGCTCGAGCGCCGCGCAGCCCTTTTGATCGGCGCGGGTGACACCATCTCGCTGGTCGCCAACCATCTCGCCGGCGCCCACATCGGTCGTATGGTGGTGGCCAATCGCTCGTTAGCCAACGCCCAGAGCCTGGCGGCGCGCTTTGGCGCCACCGCCATCGAACTATCGGAAATCACCACCCACTTGAGCCAGGTCGACATCGTGGTCAGCTCGACCGCCAGCCGCCTACCCATCGTCACGCGCGGCATGATCGATGTGGCCATGAAGCGGCGCAGCTATGAACCGATGTTCATCGTCGATCTGGCTGTACCGCGCGACGTCGAGCCGACGGTCGGCGCGTTAGAAGACGTCTATCTCTATACCGTCGACGACCTCCAGCACGTGGTCAGCTCCAATCTCAAGCTACGCCACGAGGCGGCCGCGCAGGCCGAGGAGATGGTCCATCTGCAGGTGCGCGACTACATGGACTGGCTCAAGATCCAGGGCAGCGGCACCACCATCGCCGAGTACCGTGCGCGCGGCGAGCAGATCCGCGACGAACTGCTGAGCAAAGCCCGCGCCCGCCTCGCACGCGGCGACGACCCGACAGCGGTGCTCGAAATGCTGGCCAATACGCTCACCAATAAGCTCATGCATCACCCGACCGCGAGCCTGCGCCAGCGCGGCGGTGGCGAAGACTACCTGCGCGCGGCGCGCGAACTGCTGGGCCTCGACGGACGCTGATCCCATGCAAACTTCGCTCTTAAACAAACTCGAAACCCTCATCGAACGTCGCACGGAATTGGACCGCATGCTGGCCGTGCCGACCGTGATCAACGATCAGGATCGCTATCGCGCGCTATCGCGCGAGCATGCGGAAATCAGCCCGGTGGTCGAGTGTTTCGGCAGCTATCGTCGTACCCAGGATGCCATTACCCAGGCCGAAGAATTGATGCGAGAGGACGACGTGGAAATGCGCGCCATGGCCCACGACGAAGCGCTAGCGGCGCGCGCAGCCCTGGGCGCGCTAGAAACCGAATTACTGAAACTGCTGATCCCCAAGGACCCCGACGACAACGCCGACGTGTTCCTGGAAATCCGCGCCGGTACCGGCGGTGACGAGGCTGGCTTGTTCGCCGGTGACTTGTTGCGCATGTATCTGCGTTATGCGGAGAATCGCGGCTGGCGCAATGAAATCATGAGCGCCAATGGGGCTGAGATCGGTGGCTATAAAGAAGTGATCGTGAAGATCACCGGCCAGGGGGTCTACGCACGGCTCAAGTTCGAATCCGGCGCCCATCGCGTGCAGCGCGTGCCGGATACCGAGTCCCAGGGCCGCATTCATACCTCGGCCTGCACCGTGGCCGTGATGCCGGCCGTGGAGGCCATCGAAGATGTCGATATCAACAGCAAAGATCTGCGCATCGATACCTTCCGTGCCTCGGGCGCCGGCGGTCAGCACGTCAACAAGACCGATTCGGCGATCCGCATCACTCATATTCCGAGCGGCGTGGTAGTGGAATGCCAGGCCGAGCGTTCCCAACACAAGAACCGCGCGCGGGCCATGAGTCTGTTGCGCTCCCGTCTGCTCGCGGCCGAACGCGGTCGCCAGCAAGCCGAGCAAGCGCAGACACGACGCAATCTGGTCGGCAGCGGCGATCGCTCGGAACGCATCCGCACGTACAACTTCCCCCAGGGTCGCGTCACCGATCACCGCATCAATCTCACCGTCTATAAGCTCAGTGAGATGATGGAAGGCGAGGTCGACCTCGTTATCGAAGCGCTGCTGACTGAGCATCAGGCCGATCTCATGGCCCAGCTCGGGCTCGATAACTGACACCATGGCCGCAACGCTGACAGTGGCGCTGGCCTTGCGCGCCGCGACAGCACGGCTCGATGCAAGTGAATCAGCGCGGCTCGATGCGGAATTGCTGCTTGCGCACTGTCTCGGCGTGACGCGCACGCAGCTGTATAGCACGCCGGAATTTGAACTCGACGCATCTGCCGTAATGCGTTTCGATGCGCTCATCGCCGCGCGTGCGCGGCATACCCCGCTGGCTTATCTGACCGGGGAGACGGAATTCTGGTCGCTGGCCTTGCGCATCACGGCAGAGGTCCTGGTGCCGCGCGCCGAGACTGAGCTGTTGGTCGAAGTGACACTTGCGGCATGGCCTGCGGCCACGGCCGGTGTGCTGATCGATCTCGGCACCGGCAGTGGCGCGGTGGCTGCCGCTGTCGCCCATGAACGGCCGGTGCTGACGGTGTTCGCCAGCGATCGCTCGGCAGCCGCGCTGGCGGTCGCGCGCAACAATTTCGAGCGCTTGCAGCTTGCCTGCATCGCTTGTGTACGCGGCGACTGGCTGGCAGCCGTGGGGTCTGCGCGCTGCGATGTGATTGTGTCCAATCCGCCCTATGTGGGACGCACGGAAGCCGTCGATGCCGCAGTCGGGTTCGAACCGGCCGAGGCGGTTTATGCCGACGATGCCGGCGGCGCGGCCCTGGCCGCCATCGTCGCGCGTGCGCCGCAGTGCCTGAAGCGCGGCGGCTTCATTGCCCTCGAACACGGCCATGCCCAGGGTGCGCTGGTGCGTGGGATGCTCGCTAGCGCCGGTCTGGTGCGTATCGCGAGCCATCGCGATCTGGCCGGCCTTGAGCGGGTCACCAGCGCCTGGCGCGATTGAACATGGCGGGACCCTCGGCGAAACTCCCCTCCCCGGCTCGCAATGCCCGCCGCACTGGAGAACGACGATGGATGATCAATTGTTGCTGCGTTACAGCCGCCAGATCCTGCTGCCGGAAATCGACATCGAAGGACAGAACCGCTTGCTGGCGGGCGCGGTGCTGTTGATAGGTCTCGGCGGTCTGGGCTCGCCGATTGCGATGTATCTGGCGGCGGCGGGGGTCGGGCGCCTGGTGCTGGTCGATCATGATCATGTCGAGTTGTCCAATCTACAGCGTCAGATAGTGCACGGCACGTCGGATCTCAAGCGCCCCAAGGTCGAGTCGGCGCGCGATCGTCTACGCGAATTGAATCCCCACACCCACATCGAAACCATCCACCGGCAACTCGAAGCTGCGGACTTCGACGCGCTGCTGCCGGGCATCGACGTGGTAGTGGATGCCACCGACAACTTCGACACGCGCTTTCTGATCAACCGGGCCTGCGCGCAATATCGCAAGCCGTTGGTGTCGGGTGCCGCGATCCGTTTCGAAGGCCAGGTCACGGTCTTTCATCCCGGCACCGAGGCCAGCCCCTGTTACCGCTGCCTATATAGCAACGATGCCGCTGGCACCGAAACCTGCGCCCAGACCGGCGTGGTCGCACCGCTGCTCGGTATCATCGGCAGTGTGCAGGCGATGGAGACGCTGAAAATTTTGATGGGTATCGGCCAGGATCTGAGCGGGCGCCTGCTGCTGCTCGATGCGCTGGCGATGGAATGGCACAGCATGCGTTTCCGGCGCGATCCGCGTTGCCCAGTGTGCGCACCGCTGGTCGCGGCTAACGCGGCGGACGTTGCGTCCCGCGTTTGAATTTGAAGAACATATAGGTGCCGGTCAACGCCAAGGTCAGTAGACACAGCGCGGCCGCATCGACCACCAGTTCGCCAGCAATGCCGAACAGGCGGCCGGAGTGCAGATCCAATAAGACCCGTTCATAACTCACGCCATCGCCGCGATAGGCGACTGCGAGCGGCGCAGCGAGATGGGCTGGCAGCGGTGCGGCAGCGACCCACTGCACGTTGGTCGGATCTGCGGTCGCGCGCGCGGTGCCTTGCATGACATCGAATAGCAGCAGGCCGGTGGCCGTCGCAATCACAATATCCTGACCGGCCATTCCAACTCGCGTGAGCGGCGGCAGCAGGCCGTCCAGCGCGTCGAAGATGTCTACTACCCGGCCCTCGGCGTCGTATTGCACGAGCCCGTCCCGATAAGCGATGTACAGAGTATCGCCCACGATCAGCGCGCCGAGCAGCGGCGCATCGCGTTGCGTGAACGCGTGCTCATCGCGAAATACCTGCGCGCCTATTTGTGTGATCCAACCGCGCGCGGTGGCATAGCCGCCGGGCACGGACGCGGCGCTCTGACGATAAAGTGTGTCGACCAGCGCGTTGTGCGGGTGTATGCGCGACAGGCCCAGCGCGTCACCGTGATTGAGTGCGAGACCGGTCAGCACCGTAATCACGACGATGAGCGTGCTGGCGATGCCTGTCACCCGATGCCAACGGGTGATCGGATGGACGGGTATCGGAGGGGCGCGCCGTGCGGGCCGCAGCGGCGGATGTTTGGGCGTCATTGGCTGGATAGCCTGGCAGCGCGGTCGAGTAACAGCGCCACCCGCGCCAAGCCGCTGATGGCGTGCACCGAGAGCGTGGCACCGGTGATGCCATCGATCTTGCGGTCGAGAGTGTCGTCGCTGTGCAGAGTCGCGCCTGTGAATTGATCGGTGAAAAAGGCATGGCGGACCTCGGCGCCGCGGCTCTCGCGGTAGACGAGTATGGCGGTACGTGCGATGGCGCCGTGCTCGACCACATAGCCGGCGGTGATCGGTTTATCGCGACCGATAGCTTCCAGGATCCACACCGTGCGTTCACCCTCGCGCCAATATTTCTGGCGCAACGCCGGCAGCGCGCTGCCGACAATGGCGCGCACCTGTTCGTTCAGGAGCGCCGTCACCCATAGCTTCTGCGGCGCGGGCGGCTTACCGCCGAAGGCTTCGGCCACAAAGGTAGCAGGCTCCACAAACACCTCGTCGGCAGACACCGGCGCGACGATGGCACAGCACAAGGCGAGCCCGGCCGCGCGCAGTCGGGTGCGGCTCGGCATGGCCTTGTGCAGGGCGCTAGAACTGATAGCCGAAGCCCAGATTGAATCCATCGAACTCGTCGCTCACACGGCCATTGGCGTCTTCGAACTGGCCGTCGATTTTGAACACTACCTGAGACACTGGCCAGTAATTCACACCGAGCGAGACCCGTTCGTAGTTGCGGAAGCGAGCACCCAGACCGTCGGCCTGATCCCAGCGCGCGTAGCGGCCGAATAGTCCCACCTCACCCGGCACGGGCAGCACACCGGTCAAGGCAAAACGATAGGCAGGCTCGATATACCAGCCCTGCAGGTGATCGGCGCCACGGCTGGAAGGGTCGAGACCGTGCTTGCGATCTGAGCCCAATTCCCAGCGCGAATACAGAGCACGCAGGCCAAGACCGCTGGCATGACGATAATCGATGTGGGTCTCGAGTAGATAGGCAGCGGCTTTGGCGCTGTCGGCGGTGCCGGTGTAGTCGGCCTGATATTGACCGGACGCGGCAAGTTCCAAGCCAGCGATGCCGGTGTAGCGCAAGCGGCCGGTGAAAGCGACATCGTTGTCGTCGGCCTCGGCGATTTCGGTGCGGCCGGCGCGCGGCCGGAAGGCATCGTCGCCGGTGAAGGACATGATCAAACCAGTGTGCATGACGACGTCATAGGACAGGCCAGGCCGCAGCTCACCCGACGCCGCGACGCCGCCTTCCCACCATGTAGTGGGGATGATCTCGGATTCGATCGGATTGCGTTCCACGCCATAGAAAGTGTTGGGTTCGTGGGTGGTATTGAGAATACCGATCGGTAGCAGATCGAGACCGGCACGCAGTCGGTGCCTTTCGTTCAAGTCCATTTCTACCCAGGCCTGCTCGATTTCGACCTCGCCCGGATCTTCGCTGGAGACCACCGCATGCTCGACTTCGAACTCGGAGCCAAAGCGCAGCCAGTCGTTGAATTCGTGATTGACGTAGAGCACGAAGCGATGCAGGTCGGTGCGATTGAGCTCGCCGCCGGCCACCCCATCGTTGTTCAGATGGTTGTAGTGCAGCTCGCCATAGCCGCCCAGGCTGGTGCGCTCGGCCCAACTCGGCGCCGTCGATTTGCTGCCAGTGGTGGCCTGCGCTTCGACGGCGTCGGCGGTCGCTTCGATCTTTTTCGCGTTGTCAGCGAGTTGGCTTTGGGTACCGACCAGCTTGGTTTCAGTCTGAGCGAGCTGGGCGAGCGTGGTGTCGATACGGCGCGCTCGTTGCCTTGCGCGTCTTCGACCACAATGGTCATGTTGCGGCCCATCACCATCAGGCGGCCGGTCGAATCCTTCATCAGGTTCTTGTTGCGCAGCACGATCTTGCCATCATGGTTTGACTCCACGAAGGACTGGTCGAGCACCTGGGCCGTGCCGCCGATATGGAAGGTGCGCATGGTGAGCTGGGTGCCCGGCTCGCCGATGGATTGCGCCGCAATAACGCCAACCGCCTCCCCCATGTTGACCGGCGTGCCGCGGGCCAGATCACGGCCGTAGCACTTGCCGCAGACGCCGAACTTGGTTTCGCAAGTCAGCACCGAGCGGATGCGGATTTCGGTGATCC
>JANLSI010000294.1:0-8962 GCA_031362345.1 Pseudomonadota bacterium | reverse complement strand
GCGCAGTACTTGACAATGACCCGCACGTTTTCCACACCGGCGCGGTGACCGGCGATACGCGGCAGACTGCGACGCTTCGCCCAGCGCCCGTTGCCATCCATGATGATGGCAACGTGGCGGGGCAAGATGGCTGGCGTAGCGGAATCGTTCGCCACGCTCAGACCGCCATCATTTCGCGCTCTTTGGCCGCGACGATTTCGTCGATTTTCTTGACGTGTTCGTCGGTAACTTTCTGGGTCTGTTCCTCACCTTTGCGCTCGTCGTCGGCGGTGATGTCCTTGGCTTTGAGCAGTTCCTTGACCTGGGCAATCGCATCGCGACGGATGTTGCGCACCGCGACCTTGGCCTGCTCGGCTTCCTTATTCAGGATCTTTATCAAGTCGCGGCGCCGCTCTTCCGTCAGCGGCGGCAACGGTACACGGATGACGGTGCCAGCAGTGTTGGGGTTCAAGCCCAGGCCTGAATCACGGATAGCCTTTTCGACCGCGTCAATGGCGCCTCGATCCCAGGCTGTCACCACCAGCGTACGGGCGTCCTCGACGGACACGCTCGCGCACTGCGGCAGCGGCGTCGGCGTACCGTAGTAGTTGACCATGATGTGTTCGATAAGGCTCGGTTGCGCACGACCGGTGCGCAGGCGAGCCAGATCCGAGCGGAAAGAATCGACGCTCTTGCCCATGCGCTTACGCGCGTCTTCGATAATGTCCTTGATCATGTCATCTGATTACCGTTACCAGGGTTCCTACTTCTTGCCCCAACGCTGCGGCGACGAAAGCCCCTGGAGTGGTCATATCAACCACCCGCAGCGGCATCTTATTCTCGCGGCACAGGACGATCGCTGTCGCATCCATGACACCAAGCTTGCGCTCAAGGACATCGTCGTAATCGAGCTTGTCATAGCGTATCGCGGTGGCGTCGGTATTCGGGTCAGCGGAATAGACACCGTCGACTTTGGTCGCCTTGATCATGAGTTCAGCGTTGATCTCGATGGCGCGCAGACTGGCCGCCGAGTCCGTGGTGAAGAACGGATTGCCGGTGCCCGCAGCGAGCACCACCACCCGCCCCTTCTCCAGATGGCGAACGGCACGACGGCGGATGTAATCCTCACAAACCTGATTGATTTTGATGGCCGACATGACGCGGGCGAACATGCCCTTGCGTTCCAGCGCATCCTGGATGGCAAGCGCGTTAATGACGGTCGCGAGCATCCCCATCTGATCGGCGGTGACGCGGTCGATGCCGGATGCGGCCAGACCCACCCCACGGAAGATATTGCCTCCGCCGATAACGATCGCCACCTCCACACCAGCTTCACCCAGATCGCGGATTTCGTCGCCGATGCGACCGAGCACCTGCGGGTCTATGCCGTAATCCCCTTCGCCCATCAGCGCCTCACCGCTCAGTTTGATCAGGACGCGCTTGAAACACGGCCGCTTTGCCGCGCTGGTCATGTTCGAGGCCCTGCCGGCATCTGGGGCCGCCATTCAGCGCTGGGTCGCGCCGCGGGCCTGAGCCATGACCTCCTCGACGAAGTTATCCTCCTTCTTGTCGATACCTTCGCCCACTTCGTAGCGCACGAAGCTGCTGACCTTGGCACCATGCTCGGTCAGTAGCTTGGCGATCGTCTTGTCCTGGTCCTTGACGAAGTTCTGGCCGAGTAGCGTGGTCTCGGCGATGAACTTCTTCAGGCGTCCGACCACCATCTTCTCGATGATGTCGGCCGGCTTGCCGCTTTGCGCGGCTTGCGCGGCATGGATCTCGCGTTCCTTGGCCAGCACCTCAGCCGGCATCTCGGCTTCGCTCAGGCAGAGCGGGTTGCTGGCGGCGATGTGCATCGCGATGTCGCGCGCCAGCTCGGAAGAACCGCCCTGTAAAGCGACCAGCACGCCGATGCGCTTGCCATGCAGGTAGGATTCGACCACGCCGCCGGCGGCGGAGAGCGCCGCAAACCGACGGATCTCGATTTTCTCGCCGATCTTGCCCACCAAAGTGGCACGCATCTGTTCGAGAGTCTCGCCATCCGACCCCGCCACGTTACGCAGCGCCGCGACGTCGTTGACACCCGCGGTCAGAGCGCCAGTGGCGACCGCTGCGGCGAAGCGCGTAAAGTTTTCGTCGTTGGCAACGAAGTCGGTCTCGCTATTGACCTCGACCAGCACCGCGTTACTGCCGTTCGAAGCACTAACGATGGCCCCTTCGGCGGCGATCCGGCCGGCTTTCTTGGCCGCCTTCGCTGCGCCCGACTTACGCAGATTTTCAATTGAGAGTTCGATATCGCCATTCGATTCGACCAGCGCTTTCTTGCATTCCATCATGCCGGCGCCAGACCGCTCGCGCAGTTCTTTGACCATCGCGGCCGTGATTTCCATCTTTTCTATCCTCAGTTGTGGTGCACACCAGTGACCTGCGACGGCGCGGGTCAGGACGTCGGCGCGGCGGCGGCGGGCGCACCGAGCGGCACACCCGCTTCATCGAGTTCAACGAAGTCGTCTCGTCCGCCACTGGCGGCACCGGCGACAGTCGAGCGTGCGTCGAGCACAGCGTCCGCGACACCCTGGGTGTAGAGGTTGATAGCGCGGATCGCATCGTCGTTACCCGGGATAACGTAGTCGACGCCGTCTGGCGTGTTATTGGTATCGACCACCGCAACGATCGGAATGCCGAGCTTCATAGCTTCCATGACGGCGATGCGCTCATGGCCAACATCGACAATGAACAAGGCATCGGGAAGACCCTCCATGTCCTTGATGCCGCCGAGGCCGAGATTCAGTTTCTCAAGCTCGCGCTTCAAGCCCAGACCTTCCTTCTTTGACATGCGGTCCAGACCGCCGGACTCCAGCAGCTGCTCAAGTTCCTTGAGGCGACGAATTGACTGCTTGACGGTCTTGAAGTTAGTCAGCATGCCACCCAGCCAGCGACGGCTGACAAAGGGCATGCCACAACGCAGTGCTTCACGACTCACCGATTCTTGCGCGGCGCGTTTGGTCCCAACGAAGAGGATCTTGCCGCGCTTGGAGGTCAGGCGGCCGATGAAATTCATGGCCTCGACAAACAGCGGCTGCGTTTGTTCGAGATTGATGATGTGAATCTTGTTACGCTCGCCGAAGATGTACGGCGCCATCTTGGGGTGCCAGAAACGGGTCTGGTGACCGAAATGAACGCCAGCTTCGAGCATCTGGCGCATGCTTACTTCACTCATGCGAAAACTCCTGGTGGGTTTTGCCTCCACGGATCCCATGTACCGATCCCCCACTCGCGTGGCGGACACCCTCGATACGTGTGTCGATCCGTGTGTGGATTTAGGGGTTAGATTGCCTATACGGCGCGCGCTTTATACCATGGAACCTCTGCATCAACAATGACTTGGGAACTTGGCCTTTATGCCCATCACGATTAAAACGGCCGACGAAATCGACAAGATGCGAATCGCTGGCCGGCTGGCCGCCGAAGTCTTGGAAATGGTCGCTCCCCATGTCCGGCCGGGCGTGACTACCGATGAACTGGACCAGCTCTGTCACCGTCACATCGTCGAGGTTCAACACGCCATCCCGGCGCCGCTCAACTATCACGGCTTCCCCAAGTCAATCTGTACCTCGGTCAATCACGTGGTGTGCCATGGTATTCCGGGTGATCGGTGCCTCAAAAACGGCGACATCATCAATGTCGATATCACCGTTATCAAAGACGGCTTTCATGGTGACACCTCGCAGATGTTCGTGGTCGGAGAGACTTCGCTCAAAGCCCGCCGACTGGTCGATACCGCTTATGAGTGTCTGATCGTCGGCATCGCCCTGGTGCGGCCCGGCGCGCGCCTGGGTGACATCGGTGCAGCGATCCAGACGCTGGCCGAATCGCGCAATTTCTCCGTGGTCCGCGAATACTGCGGCCACGGCATCGGGCGCATTTTTCACGAGGAACCGCAGGTCCTGCACTACGGTAATGCCGGTACCGGCGTCGAGCTTCAAGCCGGCATGACCTTCACCATCGAGCCCATGATCAATGCCGGCAAGCGCCACGTGAAACTGCTCGACGACAACTGGACCGTGGTGACCAAGGACCGCGGTCTGTCTGCCCAGTGGGAGCACACTGTGCTGGTGACGGATACCGGCCACGAAGTCCTGACGGTCCGCGCCGCAGAGCATTTCGGCATCGCGACGTGAGCCAAGACGACGCGGCCACGCAGGTGCGTCTGCGCAATCTGCTGGTCGCCGTGCTGGCGTGAACATCGCACCACCGCGCGATGAAACAGAACTGCTGGCGCGCGCGCGGGCCTGGGCCGGCGCGACGGTCGGCGAGCTGGCGGCGGCGCGTGAGCGGCCGGTGCCGCGCGATCTGCGGCGCCACAAAGGATGGCTGGGAGAGCTGGTGGAAAGCGCGCTGGGCGCGAGCGCGAGTTCGCGCCCGGTGCCGGATTTCACCGAGCTCGGTATCGAGCTCAAAACTATCCCCATCGCCGACGATGGACGGCCGCGCGAATCGACCCATGTGTGCACCGTAGCGCTTGGCGATCTCATCGGCCAACGCTGGCAGACCTCGACCGTGCGCCTCAAACTGAGCCGCGTGCTGTGGATGCCAGTCGAAGCGCGCGGCAACCTGCCGCTCGCCGAGCGTCGGCTGGGACTGGCGCTGCTGTGGAGCCCGAACGCGGCGCAGGAGAGCGTGCTGCGCGCCGATTGGGAAGAACACATGGAGCTACTCACCACGGGCCGCTTCGACGAACTCGACGCGCGTCTGGGCGTCTATCTGCAAATTCGCCCCAAGGCCGCCAACGGCCGCGCCTTGACTGCCGCCAGTGATAGCGGCGGGGTGCCTGCCGCCACGCTGCCGCGCGGCTTTTATCTGCGTCCGAGTTTTACCTACACGCTCTTGAGCGCAGGCGGCACACCTTGAACACGCCACCGGATCGGCGCGCCTGGCGCCTGTGCGTCGCACCCATGATGCAGAAGACCGATCGGCATTTCCGCTATCTCGCCCGCCTCATCGCGCCCGACGCGCGGCTCTATACCGAGATGCTGACGGCGCGTGCGATTCTGCGTGGCGATCGTGAGCAGCTGTTGGGCTACCACCCGGCCGAGCATCCGCTCGCCGTGCAGCTCGGCGGCAGCGACCCCACCGAACTCGCCAGCGCTGCGCAGCTGTGCGCCGAGCTCGGCTATCAGGAGGTGAATCTCAATTGCGGCTGCCCGAGCGATCGCGTGCAGGCGGCCGATTTCGGCGCCTGCCTGATGGCCAAGCCGGCACTGGTGGCGGAATGCGTGCGGGCACTACTGGCCGCCGTGCCCGCGACCGTGACCGTCAGTGTCAAGACCCGCCTCGGCATCGACGACCTCTATAGCTACGATTACTTCGCGAGCTTCGTCCACACGCTCTACGCAGCGGGCTGCCGGGTGTTTCATATCCACGCGCGCAAGGCCTGGCTGGCGGGCCTCAGCCCGCGCGAGAATCGCGAAATTCCGCCCCTCGAATATGCCTGGGTTTATCGTCTGCGCCGCGAACTGCCGGCGGCCGTACTAGTGATCAACGGCGGCATCGTCAGTGTCAACGATGCCATCGGTCATCTACGCGAGGTCGACGGCGTGATGCTCGGACGGGCCGCCTATGACAACCCCTACGCCTTGGCCGCACTCAACCAAGAGCTGTTCGGCGCAAGCGCGGTCCGCGCACTGTCGCGCGAAGAATGTCTGGCGCGCTATCTGTCTTACATAAGCGCCGAGCTCGCACGCGGTACCCCGTTACACCATATCAGCCGACATCTACTCAATCTTTTCCAAGGCCTGCCCGGTGCGCGTCACTGGCGGCGGCAACTGACCGAAAACGCCCATAGCCCGGCCGCCGGCATTGAAGTCATCGAACGTGCCTGCGCAGCGATGGCGACCGTGACCCGCGCGCTCGAACACCAGTGAGTATCGCCCGCATGTGCGTCTCGACACGACAGCCATAATGCTGGCTGCTGGCTTGAGCGCGCGCCTATAATGACCGCCCCTGCCCGCCGCGCTGTGGCGGCCAGCATCCGACTCATCGCGAGCGAACTTGAACATGACTATGGACATTGAAACCGCCCGCTTCAACATGGTCGAGCAACAGATCCGGCCATGGGAAGTGCTGGATGCCAATGTCCTCAGCGCTTGCGCCAAGGTGCCGCGTGAACGCTTCGTTCCCGACGCCTATCGGCAGTTGGCGTTCTGCGACACCGCCATCGACATCGGTCACGGCCAGACCATGATGCCGCCCAAGCTGGAAGCGCGACTGCTGCAGGCACTGGATGTTCAGCGCACCGACCGAGTACTCGAAATCGGCACCGGCAACGGCTATCTGGCGGCGCTGCTCGCGACCCTCGCTGCCCACGTCACCAGCATCGAGCTGTTCGACGACCTCGCGACGTGCGCCAAGCGCAATCTGCGTCACGCAGATATCAGCAACGTCGCACTGCACGTTGGCGACGCGCTGGACGGCTGGAGCACCGCGGAGCCTTACGACGTGATCGTAGTCACCGGCTCGTCACCGCAACGTCGGCCTCTCATCGAACAGCAGCTCAGCCTCACTGGCCGCATGTTCATCGTGATCGGCGTCGCACCCGTCATGGAGGCCCTGCTGGTGACGCGCCTGGCCAAGAACAGTTGGGCGACCGAAAGCTTGTTCGAAACGGAACTGGCGCCACTGGTCGGCGCCGAAGCCAAGCCCGCGTTTGAATTCTGAGCGCACGGCCATGCGCGAACTGACCCCCGAAGCGGCTGCGACCTTGCGCAACGCGAGCGAGGTGCAATTCCTCGATGTGCGTGAACCGTGGGAACACGAGCTATGCCATATCGCTGGCGACCTCCACATTCCCATGGCACAGATCCCGACGCGCTTGGGCGAAATCCCTCGCGACCGAGCCCTCATCGTCGTATGCCATCACGGCATGCGCAGCCGCCAGGTTGGCGAATTTCTGCTGTCACACGGTTTCGCCAATGTCGCCAATCTGAACGGCGGCATTGATGCCTGGGCACGCACGATCGACACCGCACTCGCACTCTACTGACGCTCTGCCGTCGCCCTGCAGAACGAGGTCCGCCTTACACCATGTCAGGATCCGCTTCGCAACACCTCGGCGTGCTGCTGCTTGCGCTGCTCGCGTCGAACGCTCAGCCGTGCGCAGCGTTCACCGATCTGCTCGGCGCGCTCGCCGCCGCCGAACAATCGGACCCCACTTATCGCGAAGCGCAGGACCAGGCGCTGGCGACCGCCGAGGAAATCCCACAGGCACGCGCGCAGTTGTGGTTGCCAAATATCAACTTCACCGCCGGCGTGAACCGCGTCGAACAGTCGCTGTCGGGTGGTTTGAATTTCGGCAATGGCGACAGCCCGTCGTATACCGGCAAGGAATATCGCATCAATCTATCGCAGCCGATCTATCACCACGATCGCTACGTGGTGCTGCGTCAGGCTGACCTACGGCTGCAACAGGCACAGTACGAAGTACTCGCCGCCCAGCAGGATCTGATGCTGCGGGTCGCCGAGCGCTACTTCAATCAGCTCGCTGCCCACGACAGCCTGGTCTTCGCCGGGGCCGAAACCGAATCCTTGAAGAGTCAGCTCGATCAGGCACAACAGCGTTTTCAAGTTGGCCTGATCGCCATCACGGACGTGCAGGAGGCACAGGCCGGCTACGATCGCGCCCAGGCCAGTCAGATCAGCGCCGAAAACGAGGTCGAGAACGCTAACGAAGCGCTGCGCGAAGTGACGGCCAATTACGACCTGCAACTTGCACCACTCGGCGAAAACCTACCGTTGCTGATGCCCGATCCACTCGATATCGAAGCTTGGACCGCCGCCGCCCTGGCGGGCAATTTGGCGCTGGGTGCCGCGCGCGTAGCGGCTGACATCGCCCATGAAGAGATCCGGCGTCAGTACGCCGGACACTACCCAAGCTTCGACATCGTCGGCGGCCACAGCTTTAACAAACAAGGTGGCCGATTCGGCAGCTCCTCGGTGGAACAGAACGACATCGGCATACAAGTCACGGTGCCGATTTATGCAGGTGGCCAGGTGGTGTCGCGGACGCGCGCCGCTGAGCACCAGAGCAATGCGACGCTCGAACGTCTTGAGCAGACCCAGCGCGCGGTGCACCGGGAAACCCGTGAGGCCTATCTCGGCGTGGCGACCAAGATCAGCTCGGTCAAGGCGCTGCGCCAAGCGGTGGTATCGTCCCAGACCGCACTCGAATCGACGCGTGCAGGCTTTGAAGTTGGTACCCGCACCGCCGTCGATGTGGTCGTCGCCGAGCGCAGCCTGTATCAGGCCAAACGCGATTTCTCCCGCGCGCGCTACGACTACATCGTCGAAACCTTGCGCCTGAAAAAGGCGACGGGCAGCTTGCAGCCAGATGATCTGGCGACCGTCAATTCGTGGCTGCTGGGCAGCGCTTCGAGTCTGACACCGAGCGACCCTTCCGCGCCTCCTTGAGGCCAGGAGCCGCCACTATGACCGCGTTGCACGGCACGCTTGGCGCTGCTAAATGTCACGCTGACCAGTCCGTGCTGGTGGTGCTCGACCTACAGCAGCGTCTAGGCGACGCAATGCCAGGCAAGGTGCTCAATCGCGTCATCCTCAACACCACGCTGCTAGCGCACACCGCCGGCTTGCTCGAACTGCCCGTTTTACAGACCGAGCAATATCCGCAGGGGCTGGGGGCGACCCACCCGACAATCACTGCGGCCTTGCCGCGAACCACGCGGCGCTTCACCAAAACCGCATTTTCCTGCTGCGAAGCACAGGATTTCAATCACGCGCTCGGCACCACGGGCCGCCGCCAGGCGATAGTAGTCGGCATGGAAGCGCATATCTGCGTGCTGCAGAGTGCTTTCGATCTGCGCGCGACGGGTTTGCAGGTGTTTGTGGTCGAGGACGCTATCTGCTCGCGTCGTCTTGAGAATTACCAAAACGCCCTGGACCGCCTCCGCCAGGTCGACGTGCAGGTGGT
>JANLSI010000094.1:0-4773 GCA_031362345.1 Pseudomonadota bacterium | reverse complement strand
GTGTTGTTGGTACGGGTTCAACTGCAATCCAGATCACGACCGCTCTCGTCGACAGGGTGGGCCATTTCGATCTGTTTCAGCGCACCGCGCAATGGGTGATGCCGATTGAGGATGTCAAATACAGCGAGGAGGAAAAGACTGCTTTCCGCACTGACGCACAGGCGCTCGACGCATTGCGCGCCCACGTTGACAAGGATTTTCAGCATTTCGCAAATGCCGTCATCGATGCGGATTCGCCTGAAATGAAACAAATCGAAGATGCCTGCGCAGCCAACTTGGAAAATAATGTGCGTGATCCGGCATTGCGCGAAAAGTTGCGCCCGAATTATCGCGCTGGCTGCAAACGGCTGATTTTCTCGCCAAACTTTTACGCTGCGATTCAGCATCCGAATGCGGAAGTAGTGACCTCTGGCATCAAATGCGTAGAACCCGGGGGTATTCGCACGGAGGATGGAAAACTACACGAACTCGACGTCCTCGTGATGGCTACCGGTTTTATCGCCGACAGTTTCATCCGCCCCACCACAGTTCTCGGACGAGGTGGTATCAACCTCAATGATGTCTGGTCCGACCATCCGATAGCCTACTTGTCGATTTCGATTCCAGAGTTTCCAAATTTCTTCATGCTGAACGGTCCGAATGGCCCGGTCGGCAATTTTTCTCTGATCCAGATAGCCGAATCACAAGTCTCCTTCATACTGCAGTTGATCGGGCAGATCCGTGCGGGGGAATGCCGCGAGATCAGTGCGAACGCAAAAGCAACCGCCGATTTCGAATCGATCCGCGCCGCCGCGGCGAAAAAATCGATCTGGGCGACAGGCTGCAATAGCTGGTACTTGGACAAAAACGGCGTCCCGGCGAGCTGGCCGTGGACCCCATCACGTTTCTTCGAGGAGATGGCATCACCGAAACTGGAATCGTTTGATCAGGTCGGCTAAATAGCCTGTCATGTACTGCAGACAAATGTTACGCGGCGATGCGCAAGCTTGAAACTTTAGTGCCCGGGAAAGGTTGAACATTGTGCAGGAAGTCGCGCACCGCGTATTGTGCCAAAACTCAGCCGATACCTTCGGCATGGCTCAAATTGGCGTCGGCGGCAGCATACGGTGCCACCTAATTTGAAAATCGCCGCAATCTACAACTTGTTTGCAACTGGTGTGTACTGCCCACCGTCCGCCCACGGGCTAAATTCCCTGAACTATACTCGACACGTGGATGGCGGCACGGCCGTGGGACCCGCAACTCGTCGGCGCAAACCTTGCCATCGCCAAACGGTTGAGCGACTGTCAAAATCGCGCAATTCGCGGGATACAAAACATCATGGAGCCAGCACGGCGGAGTCAGACCGCAGAGGGCGCTGCGTTTTTGCGCGCGCTGCATTGCCACATCGACTCGGCACCTTGGGTATTCGAGGATGCGGCTGTGGAACCGCTGCTGTCCCTGCCGGGCCAACATTTCTTGCGTCGACTCGACACCCTCGCTCATCCCTGGATCGCTGCGTTTCGCCAGCGCCGCAGCGGCCTCGACGCCATGCGCGCCCAGGTCGTGGTGCGCGCGCGTTATGCGGAAGATGCGCTCGCCGCGCACAATCCGCAGCAGTATCTGGTGCTGGCTGCCGGTCTCGACACCTTTGCGTTGCGTCACGCGGGCGGCAAGCTGCGGGTATTTGAGGTCGACCATCCGGCCACCCAGGCCTGGAAGCAGACGCGGATGACGACAGTCCCCGCAAATCTGCAGTTCGTTGCGGTGGACTTCGAACGCACCACCCTGGCCGAGGCCCTTGCTCTCAGCGCATTCGACGCTGCGCGTTCGACCTTCGTGTCATGGCTGGGCACCACCTACTACCTGACCGAGGATGCGATCGCCCAGACCTTGCACGATGTGCGCGCACGAAGCCCTGACGGTACACGCCTGGTGCTCGACTACTGGAGCGAAGCACCGCTCGCCGACGGACGCGCAGGCGCACTGCTGGCGACTACGCGGCTGGCCACGGCCTTCCAGAACGAGCCCATCCGGACGCTGTTCACGCCCGCCGCGATGGAAGCGCTCGCCCGCGACACAGGCTGGCGGGTACGGGAGCACCTTGCACCCGTCAATCAGAATGCGCGCTATTTGGCGCAGCGCAGCGACGGGCTGGCCGTGCCGAGCTTCGCCTACCTTTTGCAATTGGAGAGCTGAAGTCTGCCTCGCCAGGAGACCGATTATAAGTGACTCTTTCATCCACAACCCCGGTGTCATCGGCAAGCGCGGGCGTCCGTGCGCACGGGTGACACTTGGGCCCGAGCTTCGCGTCGCTTCGGGTAGCAAATTCCGATGGCGGCGACCCGCATAGCGGGAGTAATCTTCCTGCGTGCGGAACACATCAAATTGGAGCGCGTGCCGTGGCTAACGCTACCCCGAAGGATCCTGCAGCGCTGTGGCGCGAAATGGTCGTGCAATGGGAGCAGGGCGTGAATGCGCTTGCTACCCAGGTCATGTCTACCGGTGAATTCAGCCGCGACATGAATCGCACGATGGCCGTTTCGCTGCGCATCCAGAAATCTACCCAGGAATTGCTCGGGCGCTATTTCGATGCGCTCAATCTGCCGACCAAGGATGACATCAAAGGGCTCGGCGTACGTCTGCAATCCATGGAGGAGCAACTCATCCGTATGTCAGCCGCGATCGAGCAGCTGGCTGGGACCAACGGCGCTGGCGGGCTTGACGCGCCGCCACGCGTGGCCCGTACCCGACGTTACCGCGGTGGGGAGGGCTCCAAGTCATGAATTCCCGTTCCAAACCGGCAACCGATACGGCAGCCCTGGGCGACCGTTTCAGCGACGAAGTTCAGCGCGCCTTCCAGCGCACCGTCAAAGGCTTCGATTATCTCAGCGCACCGGAACCGACCGTTGGGACCACACCCAAGCATGTCCTGCATCGGCGCGGCACGCAGCAGGTGACGCATTATCTGCCGATGACGGACGAGGTCTATCGCATCCCCCTGCTGCTCATCGCCCCACCTTCGAATCACGGCTACTGCTTCGACATGATGCCGGGCCAGAGCGTGGTCGAGTACCTGTTGAAAGCCGGATTCGACGTCTACTTGCTCGACTGGATCGCGCCACGACCTGAGGAAAGCAAGCTGCAACTGGACGACTACGTCCTGGATTTCATACCCGACGCCATCGCGAGGATATTGAAGGAGACCGGCGAGTCGCAGGTCTCGCTGCTGGGCTACTGCGCCGGCGGGCTGATGGCCACCTGCTATGCGGCGCTGGCGGCCGATGGGCCCTTGAAAAACCTCATCTGCCTGACTACGCCGATCGACTTCGAGCACCTGAGTCTGTACCGCAATTTGACGGACTCGCGCTATTTCGATGTCGATCGTTATATCGACGGCGGCAACGTATCCGGCGAAGTATTCATGATTGGCACCTCCATACTGAGACCGGTGACGCGGATCGCCGACCGCATCAAGTTGTGGGACAACATGTGGAACGATTCCTACGTCAAACAGTATCGAATGTTCGATCGCTGGGCCACCGACAACCTGCCCCTGCCGGGCGGCTACATGCGCCAACTGATCAAGAATCTGCTGGTCGAGAACCAGTTGCTCAAGGGCGAATTGGTGCTCGGTCGCCGCCACGTGCGCTTGCCCGACATCACGGTGCCCGTACTGCATGCGGTTGCAGAACATGATCACATCGTCCCGCGCGGCGCCTCCAAGCCACTGATCGAGATGGTCAGCTCAGACGACAAGGAAGAGCTCGTCTTGAAGGGCGGACATGTCAGCGTGGTCACCGGACCCAATGCCATCGACAGGCTTTGGCCCAAACTCGAAAACTGGCTGGGGCAGCGATCGGAATGAACGACATCAGCGAGCGGACCTTTCCGCGCACCGTGCACATTGCCGACGACGAATTCAAAATAGGCTACATGACGGCGCGCGACGAGGCGTCGGTCACCGCCTTCGCCCACGCGCTGCCACCCCATGATTTGCTGTTCATGCGCCGCGACATTACGGCACCCAAGGTCATGGCGGCATGGCTGCAGGGTATTGAGAACGGCACCCTGACCACCCTGCTGACCACCAAGGGCGGCAGCGTCTACGGTTGTGCGGCAATCATCCGCGACGAATTGTCGTGGTCACCCCATGTGGGCGAGATGCGCATCGTCGTCAGCCGCGCCCTGCGCGGCAAGGGTATCGGCCGCGTGCTGACCCAGGAATGTTTTGCGATCGCCTTGGGGCTTGGCATCGAAAAGCTGATCGCCTACATGACGGTCGATCAGCGCAATGCCATCGCCATGTTCGAGGATCTCGGCTTTCAGGCGGAGGCCATGCTGCGCGAACATGTCAAGGATCGCGATGGCGCGAAGCACGATGTCGTCATGTTGAGTCACGACGTGAACAAGTTCCTCGCCAGGATGGAAGCGTTTGGGCTGAGCGAAGCTACGTAGTTTTCCTGACTGGATTTCTGTACGGAAATCCTTACCTCATTCACGACCACAATCCGCGCTTCACAGAGCCATTTAGAGCGGTTCTCGGCTCTGTCGGCCTGGATGTATGGCTACCGAAACCGCTCCACAGGCGGGCTCTAGGGCATGGTCTTGGGTACCGCTATCCCACGATGGGCACGGCGACGGGTGATTCGTGCCGCCCGACTTCATCCATGACGAGTTCCACCGCGTCCGGATCATGGCGCTGGTTTAGATCGACATAGCCGACGAGGTCAGAGAACAGGATGATCGGTATTCGTCGTTCGCCCACCGCTTGGATGCGAGGGTTCGCCATCA
>JANLSI010000093.1:0-1974 GCA_031362345.1 Pseudomonadota bacterium | reverse complement strand
ACGTACGTAGTCTCCCGCCACCACGATACTCGGCACGGCGGTAAATACCTCCGGCCGGTCATGCCACGAGCCTATCTCGTTCAGGAACGGAGGGGCGTCCAGGTTGCTGCGATAGGTCACCGAGTCGACGTCCTCCGCACGCTGGCCCAGGAAGGCAAGTAACTCGTCCATCAGAAGCTTTACTTTGTAGTCCTCGGACAAGCCGTTCAGGCAGCGCACGTCCGTTGCGACGGCGTTGATATAGGTGGCGTCTGCGGCGGAAACGCGAGGTGGCGTCAAACAGTGCGTCGTCGAGGAGCTCCGAGAGCTGCTCCATCGGCACCGCGATGACGAGGCCATCGTAGGGCAAGACGGTGTCTTCGCCACCCGCGCCGGACAACGGCCGCGTGGTGACGACTTCAGCGCCACGGTAGTTGTTGGCGTTATGTATGAGTATGCGGTTTTGGCCGCCAGCGACGGTCTTCGTAGCGTTCTCCAGTTGACGAATCCCCGTCGGCAAATCGGCACTGTAGAACATAGTTTGGCCGTAGCTGCATTGTGCGGCGGCCGCAATGGTCGCGAAGCCATTCTGCTCTGCGATTTGCATGCCGTCGCGCAGGTGCTCGCGCGCCGCCTCGAAGCGGCTTTCCAGCCACGACACATTGCCGAGTGTCAGCGCGGTCTGCGCAAGAAGCCGCTGGTCGCCCAGCGATTGCGCAATGCCGTAGGACGTCAAGAGAATTTCGTAGACCTCCGGCATGGGCTTGATGAATGCGCGTCGGCCGGCGGCCGAGCGCGAGAGCGAACTCGATGCGCATGCGCTTCAGTCCTTCGGTCAACTCGACGCTATCCATGATGCGTATGGCGGACAGATACTGCTCCATGGCCTGGGGAATCTGATAGAGCTGACTTGAGCGTTGCGCCGCATAGCCCAGGTATTGAGCGGCCTTGTCCACGATGTCGGCCTTGCGATAGTGAAAGCCCAGTGTCTCGTAGAGGTCGACTATTCGATCCGCGGAGAGGGATTCCAACGAGGCCGCTACAGCCGCATGCAAGTCACGCCGCCGCGCATGCAGCAGCGTCCCGTAGGTCGCTTCCTGGATGACGGCGTGCTTGAACCGGTAACGGATGGGTGGCTTCGAGGTCATTTGATGGACCAGATCACGCCTAAGCAAATCTGCCAGCGCCGCGGGCACGGTATGCGGTGATGGGCATACTGACTTCAACAGATCCAAGTCGAATACTCGCCCGACGACCGACGCAATTTTCAGCGTTTCGAGTGACGTCGCATCCAGCATGTCGAGACGGGCCTGGATGACTGACTGCAGCAACGCCGGCAACTGCAGCTCGTCCGGCGGCCTGGTCACGATCGCCTGACCAGCGCTCACCATAAGCGCACCGGATTCGACCAGCGCACGACCGATCTCTTCGGTGAACAGGGCGTTACCACCGGTTCGCTCGTAAATGACGTCGTACAGGCTGTCAGGCATTTCACTGGCGCCGACTACGTACTCAAGCACCGAGCGCGCTTGCTCACGATTGAGCGTATCCAGACTGAGCATTGAAACGTTCGAGCACGCGCTCAAATCCGTGCCTGCTTGGGGCCGCGTCAGGACCAGAAAACCGTGACCTCCCCGGTCGCGAATCCGGAATGCAGGCATATCCGTGTGTGGAGCACCGGTTCGACCCAGTCCGCACTCAACTCGCGCACCATTGCGTGCAGCTCGCGCGCGGCCCGCGCACAGCGGACCGAATCGTCGTCATGGGCCTGGGGATACCCGAACAAGGACATGATCTCATCGCCTAAGATTTGGGTGATCTGGCCGCCATGGCGTTCGATAATCTCCTGCGCGCGCCGCCCGACTTCATCCATGACGAGTTCCACCGCGTCCGGATCATGGCGCTGGTTTAGATCGACATAGCCGACGAGGTCAGAGAACAGGATGATCGGTATTCGTCGTTCGCCCACCGCTTGGATGCGAGGGTTCGCCATCA
>JANLSI010000037.1:0-1719 GCA_031362345.1 Pseudomonadota bacterium | reverse complement strand
TGGCGCTCAAGAAGGAAATCTTCGCCGAGATCGACAAGGTCGCCAAGGCCGGCGCGATCCTGGCCAGCAACACTTCAACCCTCGACGTCGATGAGATAGCGGCCGCCACCCAGCGTCCGCAGGACGTCATCGGCTGGCACTTCTTCGCGCCCGCCAATGTCATGACCCTGCTCGAAATCGTACGTGGCGAGAAAACTGCCAAGGATGTCATCGCCACTTCCATGGCGATGGCCAAGACCATCCGCAAACAGGCGGTGCTGGTGCGCGTGTGTTTCGGTTTCGTCGGCAATCGCATGTTCTTCCCCTATGTGCGCGAAGCACAGCGCATGCTTCTGGAAGGCAATGCGCCGGAAACCATCGACAAGGCTGCCTACGACTGGGGCATGGCCATGGGCCCCAACGCCGTGTCGGACTTGTCCGGTCTCGACGTGCTCGACAAGGTCAATAACGAGTGGCAGGAGAAGCCCAGCGATCCAGCCTATTGCCGCATGGTCGCCAAGCTGACGGAAATGGGTCGCTTCGGTCAGAAGACCAACGCCGGCATCTTCAAGTATGTCGACCGCAAGCCGGTGCCGGATCCGGAAGTGGCGGCGCTGGCCAACTCCGAAGCCGAGCGTCTCGGCGTGCCGCAGATTGCCGTGACACCTGAAGAGGTCATCGAACGTCTGATGTTCTCCATGATCAACGAAGGCGCGCTGATCTTGGCCGAAGGCATCGCCACCCGTCCGAGTGACATCGACGTGGTGTTTGTGCATGGCTATGGCATGCCACGTTACCGTGGTGGCCCCATGCAGTATGCAGATGAAGTCGGCTTGAAGACCGTCGTCGCGGGTATGGAGAAATACCGTAAGCGCTATGGCGATCTGTACTGGACGCCGGCGCCGCTGTTGCAGGAACTGGCCGCTGCCGGCAGCTCTTTCAGCGCCTGGGCGGCGAAGCGCGAAGCCTAAAACGCCATGCGCCCTACGCGAGCCGCGTCTGTGGTCGTGAGGTGCGACCCTAGACGCGGCGCGCTCTGAGCTGAGACTGCGTTCCATGCACAATTCAGGCATCCACGTATTTGATACTGCGCTCGGGACTTGCGGGTTGGCCTGGGCCGAAAGGGGCATCGTCGGCATTCAACTGCCTGAGCGCGACGGCATGGCCACGCGCCGTCGACTACAACGCCGCTTTCCTAGGCTAGAAAACGCAAGGCCCGACGACGCGGCGGCCCATGCCGTGACGGCTATCGTTGCGGCATTGGCAGGGGGCGCCACCGATTTCGATGCCATCGCGCTCGACATGCGCGAAGTGCCCGCCTTCGCGCAGCAGGTCTACGCCCTGGCCCGTGCCATCCCCCGCGGCAGCACCGCGACCTACGGCGAACTCGCCGTCGGCCTGGGTGACGCGACCTTGGCGCGTGAAGTGGGGCGCGCACTCGGCGCCAATCCCTTTCCCATCGTGGTGCCTTGTCACCGCGTGCTCGCCGCGACCGGTCTCGGCGGCTTTTCAGCCCATGGTGGAGCGGCCACCAAGCGCCGCATGCTCAGCCTCGAAGGGGCATCGGGCCTGCAACTCTCTATGTTCGATTCCGACTAAGTCGGCTTTTTGTTCAAGCTATCGAAGCTGGTCATGAGATTGCGATAGTCGGGAATGTGATTGGCGAACAGGGCGGCGAGGCCTTCGACATCATTGCGCCAGTCGCGATGTAATTCACAGGCGACGCCGAACCAGTTCATG
>JANLSI010000892.1:0-8303 GCA_031362345.1 Pseudomonadota bacterium | reverse complement strand
GCCTTGGCGCGGTCGTTGGCTGCCGACATCGATTCGGTGACCACCGCCGGCGGATTCTGCTCGATCAGGGCGAGGTGCAGCAGACCGAGGCGATGGTCGGTGATGATGGTCGCAAGGGCCGGTTGCGGCAGCGGTGTGGCGAGCGCTTCGAGTTCGGCGCGATTGGCGATCACTGCCGGCAGAATGGCGGGCGGTTCGTTTTCGTCGGGCGTGCCCAGCAGACCGTGCTCGCGCAATTTCAGGCCGAGGGAAGGACGCGAACTCCATACCGACAAGGGCGCCGCGAACACCATGCTCAACAGCGCGGGTGACATCCACAGCAGCAGTCCCGGATAGACCGTATAGGCGGCCGTCGCGAGGATGACACCGGTGATCATGTGATGGCGGTGGCGTTGCCAGGCTTCGCGCCAGGGCGTGCCGACATCGTCGCGCGATTGGGTGTTCCAGCCGCTGTCGCCGCCGGCGAACACGTTGAACACGAAACGCGACTGAAACAGCATGTGCAAGGGCGCGAGCAGGGCCGAGATCAAGGTCTCGGTCAGCACGCTGGCCAAGGTGCGCAGGCGCCCGCCGAAGCGGCGCGCGAGATCACGATCGCAGCACACCGCCAACCAGCCGAATAATTTGGGCGCGAGCAGGAAGGCCATCGTCCAACCGAAGACCTGCGCTGCCAGCTCGGGATCGATGATGTGCCAGACCGGATAGGGCGTGCGATCGGGAAAGAAATACACCGGCAGTTCAAAACGCGTCTCCAGCGCCGCAGCGATACCGACCAGGATGAAGCTGAACCACAGCGGCGAGGCCAGGTAGGCCATGATGCCCGTCAACAGATGCAGGCGGCTCAAGGGATATAGACCGCGCGCGCGGATGACCTTGATGTGCTGCAGATTGCCCTGACACCAGCGTCGATCGCGCATGGCATGATCGATTAGCGAAGGCGGCGCTTCCTCGAAGCTACCGTCGTCATCGGGCAGCAGATAGACCCGCCAGCCGGCGCGCCGCATGAGCGCCGCCTCGACGAAATCGTGGCTCAAGACCAGACCCCCAAAGGGCGGCCCGCCGGGCAAGGTCGGCAGACCGGCATGACCGGCAAAAGCGCTCAAGCGGATGATGGCGTTATGGCCCCAGTAGTTGCCGTCGCCCAGATACCACCAGGCCAGTCCCGCGGCCAGCACCGGGCCATAGCAGGAACCGGCAAACTGATGAGTGCGCGCGAACAAGGTATTGCGATTCACCAGGCGCGGAATGGTCTGGATGATGCCGGCGTGGGGGTTGGATTGCATGAGGCGCGCCAGGCGTACCACCGTGCTGCCGCACATCACGCTGTCGGCATCGAACACCAGCATCTGTTGGTAATGCCCGCCCCAGCGGCGGCAGAACTCGGCGAGATTGCCGGCCTTGCGCGCGGTGTTCTCATAGCGTCGGCGATAGAAGAAGCGACCATTGGCGCGGAGCCGGCGACGACTCAAATCCCAGGCTTGCTCCTCGGCGATCCAGGCATTGGTGTCGGTGCTGTCGGACAACACGAAGAAGTCGAAGGCATTGATTTCGCCGCTGGCCTCGATTTCGCGATAGATACATTCCAGCGCGCCGAACACGCGCTGCGGCGATTCGTGATAGACCGGCATGATGACGGCGGTGCGGGTCGTGAGTTGCGTGGCGGGCGGCAGCAGGCCGGTGGTCAGCGCGGGCGCGCCGCGCCACATCGCGAACAGGCCCGCAAGTCCAGTCCAGAACGACAGCGCAATCCAGACGAAATTGGCAGTGAACAAGACCATCAGCACAATTTCGATGACCGAGACGCCGCCCGGGGTGAATACGCGTCCGAGTTCGTAACAGCCGAGCCCGGTGGTGCCGAGGGTCAAGACCGCGAGCAGTAGGCGTCGCCGCCAGCGTGGCTCGGCGATGGCGTTGGCAGGTGCGACCTGTGCCTCGGCCGCATTCCACTGCGTGAGTGACTGTGGCGGCATGGCGAGTGGCGCGGGCGGCGGCAGCGACAGCGGCAGGGCCTGGGTGAAAGCGGCCTCGAAGGCCCGCGAAGGATGGTCAGCCAGCAGTTGATCGGGCCACCGCGCGCCTATCTCCAAAGTCAGCAGTGCGACGCGCGGTGCGGCGGAGTAGGGATGCACCGGGATGCCGGAGCGCGCGACCAGTCCCGCCAGCCAGTGACGGATGCGATCATCGATCAGTTTCAGGGTTTGGGTCGGACCGCTGTCGGCGGGAATTTCGCCTAGCAAGCTCAGGGCCTTGGTGGTGGCGGCCTCGGGGCTATAGGCCAGTCCCGCCAGGTAGCGTGCCACGACGCGTTCGACATGGGAGGTGCTGGCAGCTGTTTCTAGAGTTTCATCCACCGTGGCAGGTCACGGCTAGCGCGCTCACGAGGACCACTGATAGCTCCAGGTTTCACTGATGGCGCTGTCGCCGACCTTGAGAAAGCAGCGCAGCTCGGCGGGTTCTTCGTCGGTCACGGAGAGATCAAACGATACTCGCCAGCCGCCCGTCACGTCGTTGTAGTGTGTGAGCACGTTCAGCACCGCGCCGCGCGAGGCCGACACGATGGCGTCGATCGTGGCGTCGGCATTGGCCGGCAGCGCGCCACCGAGGAAGTCGAGCACGATGTGGGTGCTGCTGCTGTCGGTCTCGCTGCGGCCAATGCGCGTAGCGGTGACTTGCGCGGGGCGTGGCTCGACGCCGGCCGGCGCATCGGCGCACCAGTGCAGGCGGTAGGTGAACTGCCACTCGCGCTTTGCCAGCAGCGGTTCTTCAGGCCGCCAGAAGGCGACAATATTGTCATTACTCTCGCGATCGGTCGGGATCTCGATCAACATCACCGCCCCGGGGCCCCAGTCGCCGACCGGTTCCACCCACACACCAGGACGGCGCTCGTAATGCGCTTCGAGATCCTGGTAGTTGGCGAAGTCGCGATCGCGCTGCATGAGACCGAAGCCCTTGGGATTGTGATCGACGAAACTCGAAATGCGCAGGCGCGCGGGGTTGACCACCGGTCGCCACAGCCATTCGCCGGCCCCGGTGAGCACCATCAGGCCATCGGAATCGTGCACCGCCGGTCGAAAATCGTCGACCCCGACGCGGTCATTGGCCGCGAAGAAAAACATACTGGTGAGCGGCGCCAGCCCGACGGTCGTGAGCGTAGTGCGCGTAAAGAGCGTCATGTTGACGTCGACGATGGTGTCGACACCGGGCCGTATGGTGAAGGTATAGGCGCCGGTCAAACTCGGCCCATCGAGCAGCGCGTGCACCACGATACTGTGGCTGTCGACCGGTCGTTCCAGGTAGAACTCGCGGAACGCCGGAAACTCTTCGTTGTCGTTGGTCGCGGTGCCCACCGCGATACCGCGCGCCGACATGCCGTAGCGCATGCCACGTCCCAGTGCGCGGAAATAGCTGGCGCCGAGAAACGAGATCAATTCGTCCAGATAGTCGGGCCCATTGAGCGCGGTATGAATACGCACGCCGGCGTAGCCCAGGGTTTCCGGTAGTGGCTTAGGGCCGAGGTCGGTATCGCCATATTCAAACAGTGCGGGCGAGTACTGGATTTCGCTGGCGTCGCCATCGACAACTGCGAACACCCGTACCGGGTGGTTGTAGTAGGAGCCAAGATGAAAAAATTGCGCGGTGAACTTCTTCTGATCGGCCCACAGCGCCTGCTCGGGAATGAAACGGATCTGGCGATATTGTTCAACCGACATGTCGGCCAGCACCGCTGGCAGCGTGGTGTCGGGCGCGCGGAATTCATGGGCGGACAGAATCCGCGCCCGTTCACGCAGTCGTTCGACGGAAAAGGGATGTCCAGCGCGCGTCGCCGGTTCGGCCCGCGGTCGCTCGCGATCGCTGCAGACTACCGCCAGCCCACCGGCCAACATGAGGCGCAGCGCGTGCCGACGCGAGAAATGCAATTGATCTGTCATGAAAGCGGGTGGGTTAGCATCTGTCAGGGCGCGTTTTGCGTCGCAACAATGACCTTTTGAACGCCCATTCGTCAAGGCCCGATCATTGAAAATACGCTTTCGCTCGATTGCAACAGCATTGACCGTAGCGATGAGCATGATTTTGCTCTACGCCAGTTTGCACGGGCTGGTTGTCCGTCACCAAACTTTGTTGTCGGGCGCGGTAATGGACCTGCCCTTGACGCCCGCCAAGGGCGTTGCCTTAGTGATGCTCGACGCGTCGCGCGGCGAGCAACGCGCGTTGTACGTCGATGCGCTGCTCGCGCAGTCCTATGCCGTGCTCGCCTTGCCGGTCACTGCGGCGCCGGCAGACCCTGTCACCCTGGCCGCCGTTGCGGATCAGCTCGCGGCGCGCGCCGGCATCGCCGCCCACGCGCCGGTGTTGGTCGCCATCGGCCCCGACGCCAGCCGTCGCGCCGCGTCCATACTCGCGCGCGACGGCGCGGCCCATGCGCTGGTCAGCATCGACTTTTGTCCGGGCCAACCGTCCAGCACGGTGGCGGCCAGTAGCGCGCTCGGTGCGCCCTGGTATGCCTTGCAGCATCGCAATGCGGGCTGCACGCCGGCCGCCGTTGTGCGCGCGCTCAACGCGGTGCCCAATACCCATCTCACCTGGCTTGCGACTAGTCAGACTTCCGATCTGGCGCCAGCGGTGGAGTTTGGCGCCTTGTTGCAGTGGCTCGATCCCGGCATCGCCGGGCAGGGTAAGGCGAGCGCAACCCTGCGCGGCATTCCGCTCATCGAGCTGCCGGTGGTCCACGCGCGCCGCATGGTGGTGTTCTTAAGTGGCGACGGCGGCTGGGCCGCATTCGATCGTGGCGTGGCCTCAGCCCTGAACGCGGTAGGCATCGCGGTGCTCGGCTGGGACAGCCTCAGCTACTTCTGGCAGCCGCGACCCCCCACCGTGCTGGCGCGGGATCTGGCGCGCGTCATCGACGAATTCGGTGCGCGTTGGCATGTGCAATCGGTGGTGGTGGCGGGCTTTTCTTTTGGCGCCAGCAGCTTGCCTTTCGCCGTCAATGGTTTGCCGGCGGCAGTGCGTGCGCGTATTGAGAAAGTGGTGATGCTGGGACCGACGCCAACCACCAGTTTCGAGTTTCGCTTGAGTCAATGGCTGGGTAGCGATACTGGCGACACCGTCGCGGTGGCGCCGGAAATAGCCAAACTCGCGCCCTTAGCGGTGTGGTGTGTACGGGGTGAAGACGACACTGAAGCCGCGTGTCCGCCGCTGGCGCCGCCGTCGCGCGTGGTGAGCTTGCCGGGCGATCATCATTTCAACGGCGACTATGCTGCGCTGGCGCAGCTCATCGCCGCACCGCTACTCAGATTTTGAAAGCCACGCGCCGCCAGTTGTCGTAGAGGCGGCGCGCCAGCGCATTGAACGCCGGCATGTTCTCGGCGGCGCGTGCGCGCAAGCCGCTGGCGCCATCGGCCCCCAGCACTCGCGTTAGCGATTCGCGATAGGCCGCGATCGCAACCCATTCGTCGATCGTGGTCGGCAGCACTTCGACATGAAACTGAAAACTGAAGGCGCGTTCGCCGACGGCCAGAGATTGCACCGCGCAGGCCGGTGAATTAGCCAGCACCGCCGCGCCTGCGGGTGCTTGCTGCACTTCGGCGCCATGCCATTGCAGGCAATCGAATTGCGGCGCGACACCAACGAAGAAGGGGTTGGCCAGGCCCGCCGCGGTGAGCGTGACCGGCAGTACGCCTACTTCCGCCTGTTGCGCTTTGCCGACCTGGCCGCCCAGCGCGGCCGCCAGCAGCTGATGACCGAGACACACACCGAGATAGGGTTTGCCGAGGGTGCCCACGGCATGACGAATGACGGACTTTTCTTCTTTCAGCCAGGGATGCAGATCTTCTTCCCAGGTGTCCATCGGCCCACCCATGACGATCAGGGCGTCATAGTCCTCCGGCGCTGGCAAGCGCTCACCGGCGTCGAGTTCAACCGTGTCCCAGACGATGCCGTCGGCCTGCATGAAGTCGCGAAAGATGCCGGGATGTTCGACATCGACATGTTGCAAGACAAGAAAACGTTCGGTCATGGTGTCGGTCTCGCGGTTCGCTGGGCCGCCACACGGCAGGACGACAGAGCAGCGGCCTGTCTCGACATTACACCGATTGCCGCCGGCCATGAAGTGGACTGTGGCGTGTCGCCGAGGTGAATCGAACGCGCGGCTTGTGCCTGGGCGAGCCGCAGGCAAAACTGCGGCCCGCGTGTGCGACGAGCCCGCGCATCGGACGCCGCGTCAGGATCGGCCAGTGGTCCGCGCTGCAACCTGGAGCATTGATGAAGCAAAGCCCGCTGGCCCCGACCACCGCGCACGACGATGACAACGCCCCGGATCGGGTGCGCCACTGGCTGCTGGCGGCGCTGGCCTGCGCGCTGGCGGTGTTGGTATTGCATACCCTGCGCGGACTGCTGGCCGAAGTGCGTTACGAAGACATCGTCGCCGAGATCAGCGCGGTGCCAAGCACGCGCCTCGCGCTCGCGCTGCTCGCTACCTGCGCGAGCTATGCGGCGCTGACCGGCTACGACGTCTCGGCCCTGCGTTATGCCGGCGCCAAGGTGCGCACGGGCACGGTGATGCTGACCGCCTTCATTGCTTACGCGCTTAGCAATACCGTCGGTCTAGGCGTGCTGACCGGTGGCGCGGTGCGCCTGCGCCTGTACTCGGCGGCCGGCGTTGATACGCAGCAGATCGCCCAGGCGGTCGGCTTTAACGCCGTCGCCTTCGGTGTCGGCATGACGACCTTTGGTGCGATCGGCTTATGGTGGGATGCCGGCGCGCTGGCCGCGACGATCGGTGTGCCGGCACCGCTGCTCGAATTAGTCGCGGCGCTGGTGTTGGCTGCCGTGGCGGCTTTCATCGTGCTGTGTCAGGTGCGGCGTGATGTGCAGATCCACCGGCATTGGCAGCTGCGCTTGCCACCGGCCGGGCTCGTGGCGCAGCAACTATTCATCTCGGCGCTTGATCTGGCGGCGGCCGCCGCCGCGCTCTGGTGTCTGCTGCCCGCCGGTGCAGTGCCCTTGCCGAGTTTCGTCGCCTTCTACGTGATTGGCATCGCGCTCGGGGTGCTGAGTCATGTGCCGGGTGGGCTCGGCGTATTCGAGGCGGTCATCCTGCTGGCCTGCGCCGGGCGCGTGCCGGCGGAGCAGGCGGCCGGCGCGCTGGTGCTCTATCGCGTCATCTATTACCTGCTGCCCTTGACGATCGCGGTGTTGCTATTGGCGGGCTATGAATTGCGCGCCAGCGTGGCCGCGCCCTTCGGCCGCGCGGCGGTGCGCATGTTGCCGGCCGTGCTGGCCAGTATGACGGTGATGTTCGGCGTGATGCTGCTGGTGTCCGGCATGACGCCACTGGCTGACGAGGCGGCTGATCTGCTCGCGGTGAATGTCCCTTTGCCGCTGGTCGAAGCCGCCCATATGTTCGGCAGCATCACCGGCCTGGTGTTCTTGTTCGTCGCGCGCGGTCTGTTTCACCGCTTGGACGCCGCATGGTGGGCGGCCTTGGCGCTGGCCCTGGTGGCGGGCGTGTTGGCGTTGCCGAAGGGCGTAAATCTGGGTCAGATGCTAGGTCTCGCGTTGTTCGCCGCACTGCTAGTGGTAACCCGTCGTCATTTCGATCGACGCTCGCGGCTGTTCGAACAGAGTTTCGAGCCGTTGTGGTGGTTATGCGTAATCACCGTGCTCGGCGTCAGCCTATGGATGCTGCTGTTCGCCTATCAGGACTTTGAATACGCCCACGAGATGTGGTGGCAGTTCGAGTTCGATGCCCATGCGCCGCGTTCCTTGCGCGCGCTGATGGCGGTCGCGGTGATCGCCTTCGTGCTCGCCCTCGGCCAGTTGTTCCGCAACGCGCGTATCAAGAGCGTGGCGCCCAGCGCAGACGATCTGGATCGCGCAGCGGCGGTACTTGGCCGCCAGCCCAGCGCGGAAGCCTATCTGGCATTAATGGGCGACAAGCAGCTGTTGTTCTCCGACTCCGGCGAGGCCTTCCTGATGTACGGTCAGCACGGGCGTTCGTGGATATCTTTGTTCGATCCGGTAGGCGCACCGGCGCAATGGCCGGAACTGGTGTGGCGTTTCATCGAACTCGCCCATACCCACGGTGGCCGGCCGGCCTTCTATCAGGTGCGTCCGCAGACCTTGCCGCTGTATCTGGACGCCGGATTGCACGTCTACAAACTCGGCGAGGCGGCGCAGGTACCGCTCGCAGATTTCAATCTAAAGGGGCCGCGCCGCGCCAATCTTCGCCAGGGCGTCAATCGCGCCGAACGCGAAGGTCTGCAGTTCGAAGTGATCCCACGCGAACAGGTGCCGGCGCTGTT
>JANLSI010000858.1:0-7363 GCA_031362345.1 Pseudomonadota bacterium | reverse complement strand
GCGGCGCCGCCAGCGCCGCCTCTCAGTCAATTTCCCAGGACGTCATCGACGCCCGTCAGGAAACGCAGATCTGGACGACCTACGCCTTGAGCCCCTATTTGCGCGCCAATGATCTACAGGTCTCCGTAAACAAAGGGAAGGCCACCTTGCGCGGCAGTGTCGAAGAGGGAATCAACAAGGAACTCGCCGAAGAGATCGCGCTCGGTGTGGTCGGGGTCAAGGAAGTAAACAACGAGATCAAGGTCGCCGGTGACTATGTCGCGCCGGATAAATCGCAAGCCCGCAGCTACGGCGAAGCAATAGACGACAGCACTATTACCGCTGTCGTCAAATCGAAACTGACCTGGAGTAAATACACCAGCGGTCTGACCACCAAGGTCGTGACCAAGTCCGGTCGCGTGACACTGACCGGTAGCGCGGACAGCGCCGAAAGCAAAGAACTTGCCGGGCGCCTGGCTTCGAATTCTCGTGGTGTGACGGCGGTGGACAACCGCCTGCTGGTCAGCGCTGCCAAGCCCACGCTCGCCGACCATGCCCAACAATCGGCGCAGACCGCCGGCCATGAAGTTGCCGACGCCTGGATCACGACCAAGGTCAAATCGACCTTCATGTATTCAAGCAATGTCGATGGTTCCGAGATCGACGTCAGTACCCACGCTGGCGTCGTCACCCTCCGCGGCAAGGTCGACAGCGGTGCAGAGCGCTTACTCGCCATCGAACTGGCGAAGAATGTGCTCGGCGTAAAGAGTGTGAGTTACGCCGGCCTCACTATCTGATCGCGCGGCGCGACGCTCCAGCATGGCGGTGTGCCATGCCTGGGGCGCCGTCAGGCATGACCGTGCTCATGCCATGCATAGCCTAGTCACCCCGCCCTAGTAGGTCTGTTATACAGCAAACATTCCTTACCGCTGGGTACGTCATCGAACAGATCGAACGCGACGGTGCGCGTAGCCTGCGTGATTCAAAACCGTTGCGTGCATGCACGCGAATTATTCCCGACTTCAGCTGCCCTACTCGATCAGTAAGGAAATACCATGAAGACAATGACAATCGCCGTGCTTGCCGTCGCTGGCTTATGTTTTGCCGCAACGGCCAGTGCGCAATCCACCATGCCTGCCGCCACCGCGCCGCCAATCTCAAAGGAAAGCTACGAGATGGCCAAGACTGCCGCCGAAGCGCAGTACCAGATTGACGACAAGTCATGCAGTGCTTTAAGTGGCAATGCAAAAGACATCTGCGACGCCCAGGCCAAGGGTAAGGAGAATGTGTCCAAAGCGGATGCCGAAGCGGCGTTTGAGACCAGCCCCAAGCATCGTGAGGCTGCCCGACTGGCACGTGCCGACGCGAATTACGCGGTAGCCATACAGAACTGTGACGATCTGGCCGGCAATGGCAAGGACGTATGCGTGAAAGAGGCCAAGGCCGAATTGGTGAAAGGCCAGGCCGACGCCAATGTCGCGCGCGTGACCGCGGATACGCGTAACGACGCGGCGGACAAACAATCGGATGCGCGCGTCGAAGCGAACGCCGACAAAAACACTGCCGAATACAAGGTCGCCGTCGAAAAATGCGATGTGCTAGCCGGTCAGGTTAAGGACGATTGCGTGAGCAGCGCAAAGGCGCATTTCGGCAAGTCATAATCCGAAGCACCGTCCTTGGTCAGCTCGCGACGTCAAGGGGCATGAAACCAGCGGCCGTCCTCGCCACGAGGCTGGCCGCTGAGCCACGCTAGGCTAGCCGGCGGCGGGACGAGATCTACGCACGGTTAAGCTATTTATCCATGGCGTTGAAACGCAGCGGGCACTGGCCATGGGGTTGTCGAAGAACTGGCGGGAAGCGTCCCGCCCTAAGGATATTGCAATGAATACACGCATTCCCTCCATCATGATCGTGGCTGCCTGCTTGGCACTGAACGTCGCTTCCGCATGGGCGGACGAGGTCGTCAACGCCCCGCGCCTACGTTCGTCGGCCACGGTCGAAGACATCCTTTACTCGGCAGACCACGTTTCCGGTCAAGTCGTCAATCACGGCAACAAGCGTCTGGAGAATGTGCAAATTCTGGTGACCTATGCCTGGCTCTGGTCGGATGACCGTCGCACCGATGAGGATTCGCCCGGCTGGTCTGAATTTCACACCCTAGCCGGCGCCATACCTGCCAATGGCGCCGCATCCTTCTCGTTCCCGCACCCGTCATTGCCAGCGCAGCGAGACGATGGACATTTCCTCCCGTCGGTGCGAATGGTCGGATTCACGGAATTCGAAAATCACTAACGCGGATCGAGCGCGCCGACGATGCCGGAGCTCGCGCGTCAGCGCGGTAGCACCCTGCGCTCCACCTCAAGCCCGTCGTGACGTCGTTTTACGGGATTGCGGGCCGCCTTGGACTTTTCGCACCCTGACTATCTCAGAATGTAATTCAGCAAGGTGATGTTCAAGCGAAGTGGTCAAATGCAAGAGGCCCTCGACAATACCCAGCAAGGCGACATCGTGATTTGACTTGATCGCTTTCTGAGCGTCCTTGAACGACTGCTTGGCTTTCACATAGGACATAGGTCCACCTCGATGATTTTTGACCACCAGCACGATAGCCGTAATGACCATCGCCCTCGGTGCGATACCCGGCACATGCACTACTGTCACAGCACTGTCCTGCCTGTCGGCAACCATGGTGTCCCGTCGCACAGACCCGCGCACACCTCGCGCAGATTCTTGCGCTTTGGGCGTCACTCGTTCGCCGCATAGTCATCAGGAGCGCGACGTGAGCAGAACCGTCGAGAACTACGCGAAGCAGGGCTCGCGGACGGCGACGGCACGCCTGCATCCATACCATGAAGACCGATCACTGGAGTCATCCATGCGTTCACTGTGGCTTTATTTTTTAACAATTCCGATTCCTATCATTATCTTGATCGCACTGTTTGTGCGTTGATGGTGTTGCTTGGTCGGCGCGTCGTGATCGCCCTCACGCCACGGCGACGCTTCATCATGCGCCTGGCTTCCCAGACGTGAGCCCCGACACTGCCCCTCAGGATGAGGAGTCACCGGTAGTAATCGGCGAGACTGCGGTAGTCAGCACTCCGCCCTTGACGGTCGATGCCCATGGTTTGGCGCTGACCGTTATTGCGACCGTTGCGCTACTGTTCGCCTTGCAATGGGCGCAGACCTTCTGCCTGGCGCTGCTGCTAGGAATCTTCCTCGCCTATAGCTTGAATCCCGCCGTGACATGGCTGCAGCGCTGCTACCTGCCGCGAGCTGTGGCCGTCAGTATCGTGATGGCCACGGTGCTGTCTTTGCTGATTTATGGCAGCTATGTATTACGCGGACAGGTCGACACCATCATCGAGCGCCTGCCGGCATCGGTGGCACGGATCTCTGCCAGTCTCGCCGGCGCGAGACATCTCGGGGAAAAAACGACATTGCAAAAAGTGCAAGCCGCCAGCCATGAAATCGAGAAGGCGACCGCCGACGCCAGCGCGCGGCCGTCCGCTGGACAGCTGGTGCTGGCGCAACCATCGAGCAGTATGAATAGCTTCCTGTGGGCGGGTTCGATCGGTGCCCTCGGCCTGTTGGGACAGGCCACGATGGTGACATTTCTAGTGTTCTTTCTGCTGCTATCCGGCGACACGTTCAAACGCAAGATCGTTCGTCTCGCCGGTCCGACTTTCGCGCGTAAGAAGATCACGGTGCAGATGCTTGATCAGATCAACGATTCGATTCAGCGCTATATGGTCCTGCTGGTCGTCACCAATACGCTGGTGATGGCCTTGAGCTGGGTGGTATTCGCGTGGGCCGGTCTTGAGAATGCAGGCGCCTGGGCAGCGGCGGCTGGACTGTTGCATGTCATTCCTTATTTGGGGACGACCGCCACGGCCGGTATCACCGGCCTCGCAGCGTTCCTGCAATTCGGCTCCTGGTCGATGGCCGTCGCTGTCGCTGGCGCGTCCCTCGCTATCGCCCTGGTGATCGGCATTCTCATCACTACCTGGATGACGGGGCGGATAGCCAGAATGAACACCACGGCGGTGTTCGTCGCCTTGTTGTTTTTCGGCTGGATGTGGGGTGTTGGCGGCATGTTTCTCAGCATTCCGCTGGTGGTCATCATCAAGGTGGTGTCCGAACACATCGCGCAATTGTCTTCCGTGGCGGAATTATTGGGGGAATAGGATCGGGTTTGCCAGCGATGCCCAGTAGCGCGATTTCGCACGCTTCGGTCGTACCGCAGTGCTCATTTCCGCTCGTGTTGCTCGATTTAAGTACGCCGTGTCAAAACCGGCAAACTCGGCTGTGGCGGCGACCCTCAAATGGTGCCCGAGCGGACACACTACAGCGTGATAGTGCTCGTCGATAACTGGCACTTGGGGTTGCACCCGCCAGTGCGGGGGTATAGCTCGTAGCAGCCAGCACCACGCCGTCGGTCGACCACGCCTCGTTTACCATGGGACCACTCACCGCACCGCCACTGGTCAGCACCTGTTCGACTCGCGCTTCATAACGGACGCGCGTCCCAGTGGCTGCCCAGTGTTTAGCGAGCGCGCGACCGAAGCGTTGCGCGTCGCCGGAGACGTCGTCGGGAAAATGGATGCCGCCGGACAATTCGGCGCTGATAGGCGCAAGCGCAGGTTTGAGCTCGAACACCATGTCCGTGGTGCCATCCCGCTAGGGGTGTCTTTAGTCGCAACGAGCGCGGCATCGGTGACCAGCGGATTGGACCGGCACGCACAGGTAGCAGCGAGGTCGACCAAGGACGCTATCGCACCACCATTGACGCGCTCTGTCATGGTGTCCTCGATGCGTGGGATGGCGCGCGCCACGCGCATGCCTATAAGGACCGTCTAGTTTTCAGAATGGTAGCGCCGTGCCACGCCTGCGGCAGTACAACGGCAATGGGGAGTTCACGTGACGCAGCCAGGCTGAACGATACGAATTGATAAACAAACGCAGCGAGGGAAACGAAGTCAGCGATCCGGCCCGACGGGCGGGTAATCACGGAAACAAATTGGCGCCAATCATGCGGGCGCCAATTGCACAAGCAGCTATCAGACCCGGCGACGTGCCGCGCCGAACAGACCGAACAAGGCGCTACCCAGCAGGGCGACGGGAAGCGGCAGTGGCACTGCGCTGACATCGATAGCCGCGTTGCTGAATTGCGGCAGTACCGCCTCGCCGAATGGATCGACAGCCACGTTCGAGTTGGTCCAGGTGAAGACCGCACTGTTCGCATCCGACAAGGTCAACTGCGTGGTGCCCGCACCCAATACGCTCACATTAACGGTCGCCAGAAGAAACGAGCCCGTCACACCAGAAAAACTGGTGAAGCCGAGTTCAAGGACATTCCCGCCGAGATTGTCGATGGTCCCATTCGAGCTGGCGATATCGCCCAGGCCGGCCGTCACGGCGACGCCCGTGATGCTGACTGCTACAGGGTCAAATCTCAGGTTGACCGCCCCCGACAACAAACGGGCCGGACCGAAGTACTCGCCGAATATCTGCAGCACCAGGCTATCGCCGACAGCGACGTCCTGACTGGCAGGCAGAAGGCTGATATTGGCGACCGGTACGGCGAGCAAAGCGTTCGCGCTGGCCGCGCCGAGAAAGAGCAGGAAGGCAGAAATGATTCGTGTAGCGCGGCGCATTTTCCCTCCCCGGGAAATTTTTTGACGTTCCGCAGTGTAGCCGACGTCAAGCATATTGAGGCCCCTTCGGGCAACACAACTTCTGCTCACCAGCGTAGTGTGTGACACTTGTTCACATGCCGTCCGCCTGCGCTCGCTGCGCAATTGTGCGGAGCGGCGCCGCGTGCGATGCTTTTCGCCCGCGCCGCGCGCGCCCTGCCCTAGAGAAGATGTCGATGCGAAGCTCAGTCCTTGTCACTGTTGGCCGTGCAAGCGCGGTGCTGCTGGCCCTGCTGATCGCGGCCACCCTGTCGGCAGAGGCCGCGAGTCCAGTGGTTATGCTGACTCTGTCCAAAGACGAGAGTTACTTCCACAAAGCCTACGACGATTACAGCGATCTCGATGGCGACGGTGTGGTGGAACGCAGCTACGACGACCGCCTCGACTATGACGGCTATTTCCACCCGCATCTGTGCTACTCCTACAGCGACAGCAACCAACGCTTCGAGCCCGCTGGCCGCACGGATCCTTCCGCCCATCGCCACTATTGCCTCGTCACCCAGAGCGACAAATTCAGCGGCAACTTCCTCAACTGGGCGACCATGACGCGCATGGATCTCGTACGACGCGCACTCTATGGTGGTAAGCGAGTCATCGACACCACCGCGTTGACGGTGCTGGAACGTGCCCATCTCCCTAGCGACGTGCACAGCTTTGCCAAGTATTACAACGGTGCCGATCTTCCCCACCTGACACCTTTCGATCTGCGGAAAACTGACACCGTCAATGGCGGCAACAATAACGGCTACGACGATGCAGACGAGGGCATCACCCTGTGCAATGTAAGCTTCGATGGCACCTCAGCGTTTTCTCATACCACCAACGTCGCGCCGGTATTACGCATCGTGCTCGGTAGCCGACTCCTGTGGGCTGGGAATGAGCGTTGGCAGTGCACTTGGGAATCGGAGCATGGCGACAACCAGAATTCCAATAGCCCGGTCCAATCGGGGCTGGACGCGGTCAGTTCCGATCCACCCGACACGTTTCGCCTGCCGACCGCAGCCGGTAATGCGGATCGCGTGGTCCGCGTGATCGCCTGCGATCCGACCTACTTCGACGCGAGTGACAATCTTGAACATTGCCGCGCCTATCCCGCCGGCAATCGCAAACCGGCCGGCTTGCTGCAGGAATACGGCGAGGACGGTGCCTTGCGCTTTGGTTTGGTAAGCGGTTCGTGGGCTAAAAATCTCTCGGGCGGCGTGTTGCGCAAGAATGCCGGCACTATCAATGACGAAATCGCCGTAGCAAGCAATGGCAGCTTCCTCGCCGCGCCAGCCAACGGCGGCATCATCGCCTTCCTGGAGACTCTGCGCGTATGGGGCTACCAGTATTCCGACGGCACTTATTTTCCCAGTGCCGACAACTGCGGGTTTCAGAGCGGCCCCATTACCGAAGGCACATGCCGGGCGTGGGGCAATCCGCTATCGGAAATGTATCTGGAAACACTGCGCTATCTGGCCGGAGAAGTGGCACCGAGTTTCCCCGCCAACGATCAGTTGAGCTTCGCGAATCTGCCGAGCGTGACCTGGCAGGATGCGGTGCAGGTGAGCGATCCGCCGGCGTCCCTGAACATTGTGGTGCTGAACGCCTCGCCACCGACCAACGACAACGATCAAACCGCCTCGACCTTATTCGGAGGCGAGGCGATCAGCACCACAATTTACAGGGACGCCGGCGGATCGCACACCTGC